>DGUK01000037.1 GCA_002394635.1 Faecalitalea sp. UBA4312 | reverse complement strand
TTTAATTCTTTGATATCATGAAGGACGGTCGAGCGGCTGACCTGAAGAGCCGAGATGAAGTGGTACAACGATATATATTCTTCATTCATAAACAACATCAAATAGATATAAATGCTTCGTTCTTTCCGATTAAAATAATAGGATTGTACCGTATCGGCTTCATTGATAAAAGCCAGGATTTCCTTTCTTGTCTCCGGTGAAATCTGTAAGCTGTTTTTAGAGGAGGACTTTACAATAATTGGTGGTACATGTTTCGATTTTAATAGCTCATTTAGTTTTTCAATGCGATACGAGGCCTGTCTTTTGGTCATATGAGCCAGGTGCTGGATGTCAGAAAGAGTGACAAATGACTTTTGTGACAATATTTGCATTAATGTAATAAGATCTTTATCCATAATACCCCCCTAATATACAAGGAACCAAAGGCGTGTGATAGTTTTATATACACACGCCTAGGTATTTATTGACGATTTTCCGTAATGACCGAACGAATCTGTCTGGCATTGGCTGCAATGTCTTTGGATGTTCCTTTGGTTAATAGGGAACCAAAGCCGCAGCATTCAACACCCGCAGACACATATTCGTGCAGGTTCTGTAAGGTGATACCACCGGAAGCCAACAAAGGCATTTGCGGAACCGGAGTCTTAAACACAGAGACCAGTTTTGAACCATAGAAATCCGAAATCGGAAAGGCCTTGACAAAGCTGGCTCCATATTCCAGTGCTGTAATGGCCTCACTGTACGTTGTGCATCCCGGTGCATAGGGAATCTGGTATCGGTTGCACAGGATGGCGACATCCCTGCTGAAATTCGGTGCAATGATAAATTCGGCACCGTTCAGGATCGCATGGCGTGCTGTCTCACTGTCTAAAACGGTACCGGCTCCAATGACTAACTGCGAACCAAACTTCTTTTTTAAACCGGCAATGACTTCACCCGCATTGGGTAATGTATAGGAAATTTCCATGCAGTCAATGCCACCTTCCAACAATCCATTGGATATTTCGATGCCTCGTTCCAATGTTTCCACACGAACGATGGCCATTGCACCGGTATTGATAATTCTTTGAATGGTGTTGATCTTCTTCATATTTCCTCCTTTTTAAAAATAATAATGCAGCGCTTGCAGGATCTTTCTATCATCTTCTTCGCTCAGTTCCTGCACCGGATATCTGGCAGGACCTGCCGGGGCGATACCGGCCAATTCGACTGCTCTTTTCATTACACTAGGAACAGGGCCCAGTTTCAATACGCTTCGTAAGATATCGATATCCTTTTGAAGACACTCTGCTTTTTCGGTTTCCTTGTTTCGCAAAGCTCGGTCCAGGCCAACGACTGTATCCACGATCACATTGCTGGTACCGGCAACGGCGCCGGATGCCCCTAACGAATAGGCATAAGAGATCTTGGAATCCGAGCCTACCAGTAGCTGAATCTCTTTTTCTTTGCTGATCTTGGCAAAGGCTTCCAGCGTTGCAGGATCCCCGCTGCTGTCTTTGATGCCGACAATTTGATCGATGTCTGCTAACCGGCTGACCAGTGCCGGACTTAATGGACATCCCGTTGTTTTGGGAATGTTATATAACATGATTGGTAAATGGACGCTTTCAGCAATACTCCTGTAATGATAGTAAAGATCATCGTCGGTTGGTTTGATAAAATAAGGCGTAATAACAGACAAGGCATCAACTCCGATTTCCTCCATTTTTTTTGAAAGGCGGATGGTGGCTTTTGTGGAGCAAGCCCCGGTCCCTGCATAAACAGGCACGCGTTTGGCAACGATCTTTACGGTCTTAGCGGCCAGCTCGATCTTTTCGTCTTCGTCAATGACATGAAACTCACCATTGCTGCCTAATATAAAAATGCCTTTGACACCATGATCGATCAGGTGGTCGATCAGTTGTTTCAGTGCCTCATAGTTGATGGATTGTTGTTGATCTCGGTGAAATGGTGTAATAACAGGTGTAATAATTCCTTCCATTTTCATAGAGCTATTTTATTTCCTCCTTGATACTTTTTCCTAAAGATCCTCCCGGATGCCATCGTACATATTGTCGCGGGCTGAGCCCTTTGGCATTTTGCAGCAGGATACTGAGTGCCTGCAGCATGACGATTTCCGTAACAATGCTGGCACGAGGAGGCTTGTTCATCGTGTCTCCTTCCTGTTCCACACCGGCAATCAAAGCAATGTCAGCTTGTTTTGCCAGCCAGGAATCCTCATGTCCGGTCAATGCGACAATAAAAGCCTCATTGTTCTTTAATGTTTGGACCGTCGATTTAAGTTCCGAAGTCTCCCCGCTGTTTGAGATTGCTATGACAATATCATCCGGCAGCACTTGCCCGGAACTCCCATGAACGGCTTCGGTTCCGTTTAGTTCATACGCAGGCGTGCCCGTTGATGATAAAAGGGAAGCGACATACCCAGCCACATAGCTGGGCTTACCAATGCCGGTAATATGTACACGGTTCTTGTTCTTTTCTGCTTTCAGAATATGATCCTTGACTTGAATCAACGGATCCATATCCATCATGTCAATAAATTTAATCAGCTCTTTGAGCTCTGTATTTATAAATTCTCTGATTTGTTCTTGTTCCGTCATAATTCTCCTTTAAATAGAGGAGCAAGGAATAAAATTCACTTGCTCCATTGTGTTTATCCAAATAATCCCAGAATCCAGTTCAGGAAGGCCCCGACAATGTTGTAATCAACATTCGGGAAAGACGCCCCGGAAATTCCCAGGTTGGCAAAAGCCGGATATAGAATGAGTGGCAGAGCGGTCAAGGCGATGCCGACAATAAAGGAACCAAGCAGGGCTCCTTTCCAGCCACCGTACGCATTACCGAAGATTCCGCATGTACCGCCGGAGAAGAAGCAGATGCCGGCTGCCGGAATCATGATGATGCTGCTGTGTAAGGCGACCATACCAGCCATGCCGGCTAAACCACCTAGGAAGGCACCGACAAATCCAATCAAGACAGCGGTTGGTGCAAATGGGAAGATGGCCGGGCAGTCTACAGCTGGCTTTGAATTCGGAATGTATTTTTCTGAAATAGCCACGAAGGCAGCCGTGATTTCAGCAATAAACTGACGAACACCATAAATCAGAACGCTCATGCCGGCTGCAAACTGTAGACCTTGCAGGAATGGATAAATAAACCAGATATCATTTCCGGCTTTTTCCAGAACGTAGTCCATATGCCCATTGACAACACAAGCAATCACCGCGACATAGAACAAGACAACCATGAACAATGCCACCGAGAAGATAAAGTCTCTAAACAATTCAAAGAATTTTGGCATATTGACAGAGCTTGAATCTTTCTGGGCCTCATCTTTCTTTGTTTTTCCAATCAGTTTTCCGACAAACCCGGAAAATGCATATCCGATACAGTTAAAATGACCCATGGCCAGATTATCCGCTCCGGTAATTTTATTCATATATGGCTGACAGATAGAAGGCAGTGCAGCGCCGCAGAATCCCAGGATAACACCACCCAGGATCACAGTGATCCATGTCGGAGAGCCGTGAGCGATAAAGATCAGAGCAATAACACAGGCAAAGTACAGGAAGTGCTGTCCAGTCAAGAAAATGGATTTAAACTTGGTGAATTTCGCAAACAACAAGTTCATCACAAAGCCCAACAGCATGACCAAGGCCACTTCCGTACCATACGTATTCAAAGCCAGCCCGGTAGCTACCTCCACCTGGGTCGTTACGCCTTCGATCCCAAATGCGGTGTTGAATAAATCTGTGAATGTCTGCACAACGGTTCCCATCGCAGCGGAACCGATGTTGAACACCATAAAACCAACAACGGTCTTCATCGTGCCACTGACAACGTCGGTCGCAGACTTTTTTTGTAACAATAAACCGATCAATGCGATCAATCCCATGATCAACGCAGTATTTCTCGATTGTGCTAAAATAGCATCTAACATAATATCTTTCTCCTTTTAAAAATTTTTGTTATTTTTTGGAATCCAAAAATTCCTGGATCTTCGCTTTCATTTCATCCTTATCCATAATGTTTCGAATACCTAATGCATAAGGGACTTTTCCTTGCAATTCATTTGAAAGATCTTCCATGGTAATAACCAGATCTCCAGTAAAACCATTCAATGAATCCAGATTGCCGTGTTCCGTTTGGATCGGAAAATCATTTTCACTGATGACCTGATCTGCCTTGATCTTTAACAACATGCTCGATCCCATACCGGCACGGCAGCATACTAAAGCTTTATACATATTTATTGTTCCTCCTTGTCTTTAATGTACTGAATGATATCCTTTTTGTTTTTGGTCGTATCTAACAGTTTAAAAAATTCTTTATCTTCAAATAGGTTTGCCAATTCAGCTAAAGCTGACAGATGGCGGGAATTATCCGTTGCGCTTAAACAGAACAAGTATTTCACGGGATCATTGGCCTCGTTGCCAAAGGCAACCGGCTGACTCAAAGTGGCGATACCGATTGCATTTTCCTTGGCACCGGCTTCAGCCCGGGCATGCGGTAAAGCAACGTGTTTAGTGATCACAATATAGGGGCCGTTTTCAATGACACCGGCAATAATATCTTCCACATACGATATTGAAATTTTATTGTGATCCACTAATGGTTGAGCAGCCTGCCGAATGGCATCCTGCCAGTCCCGGGCATGGATATTTAAACGGATCAGCTTTTCACTGGTCAGATCTTTCAGCAAAAATCCACCTCCTTCTATCGATTTGTATGATATGAGCGCTCTTTATTGATAATTTGATAGTAGTTTAGTTTTGGACCCATGACAATTCACATTGGGTGTAACATTTGTATACGGTTTCAACAAATTCCAAACTTTAAACATCTTCATAGATCGAAATAAGGGGACTTCTGTTTCTTTCATAATGCATGATTCAAAAACAGAAAGATTGACCGATACCGCTTTTAAATACGATTTGGGTATATTTAAAGAGGTTTTAGGTCGAATCAGATGGAAAAGAACAGTATAAAAAACATATCATAGCTGCCTTTGCATTCACTCTTGCATATCACGTTACGTGATATTGTATGGTGATATCGGAGGTAAAGAAAAATGAATAATGTGATAAAGATACTGTCCAATAATAAAGACTATCGAATGGTGGTTATCGATACCAAAAAGATCATAGAAAGAGAACTGGCCGAGTTTAAAGGAAGTCCCTTGGTTCGAAATGTAATGAAACGGTTTATCACAAACTGTGTACTGTTGTCGGGAATCCATGATTTCAAACAGAAAATCAGTGTATCTTTGCGCTTATCTGCCAATATGTCCTTTTATTGTGTGATAGCGGATCGATCCATTTATAGCGAATACAATGAAGCAGGTTGTGACAATGAAGCAGACCTGTTTGACTGCCAGTCCATTCTGGCAGTGACAACAGGGGACTGGCAGACAGGAATATATACAGGAACGGTCAAAGCACAGATGGACGATATGGATATGATATTTTCCCATTATATGATGCAGAGCGAACAAATTTACGGCCGGTTTATGACGGGAAAGAAAAGCATACACAGAGGCTGTGTCTATCAGATATTACCTTTTGCGGATGAAACAAATATACAGAAGGAAGATCAGAAACTAAGCTATTTGTTAGAAGAATTGGAATGTGCCGATTGGTTGGATGTACCGAAAATATATGATCCTGTGGGAACCGTTGTTTTTGAAACGAAGATAGAATAGGAGAATCACCTATGGGCGAATATTTAAAAACAAAAGCTTTCAGCAAGTTAACGGGTGTCAGTGTACGAACACTGCAGTATTATGACGAAATCGGCTTGTTAAAACCGGCATATACGAATGAACATGGCCATCGATTTTATGATGAACATTCTTTTTCCAAGATGTTCATCATCCTTTCTTTCAAAGAAATGGGCATGGAACTGCAGGATATCCGACAAACCATGGATGGAAACAGCTTCGATATCCACGCTTTCTTAAACGAAGAAAAACAGAGAACAGAGCGCATGATCAGCCATTTGCAGCTGCGTTTGATGCGTTTATCGGCGCTGGAAGAACAATTGACAGGGAATCCGGATATATCATTGGATACGTTGTCATTGTTGTCGCAATTGTCCGGAAACAATATGTCTTCAGAAGAAATACAGAAATATATTGAAATCAGTAAAAAACACCCTGTATTCGATCTACAGGCGTGGGATACCTTTATTCAAAATTTGAATGATTGTTGTGAAAGGGATCTGCCGGCCACAGATCAAAGGGTGATTGCCTGTATTGAGTACTGGCTGGAAAAGGTTATTCAAGCCAATCATGTAGATTCGGATTGGATAAAACGTTCTGAGCAATACTATCAAAATCAAAAGCGCACCAGTTTTGGGATTACTTCTAAGAACTATCTGTATTTGATGAAGGTCATGGATGCGTACAAAAATACAGAGTGAACGCCGAAAGGATAGAATGTGTTTCAGTGCTTTAAGTGTTTTCTATATCATATTCAGGGGATATATGCTTGTCTCCTAGAATGGCACTTCAATTTAACATCCTAGGTGGCACTAAAGATCCCGGGCTTTGTCGAAGAGATTGAAGCTCTTGTCAAACAAAGAGCCTATGATGTTGTCAAACCATATGTGCATATAACGAAATCTACCTTAGGACAGGATGTCGGTTTGCTTGGAGCGGCCTGCCTGGTATTCCAAAAGGATCGAGGATCATAATTGGTCCTCTTTTTTCTTGCATACTATTACGGATTATGATATATTACAGATAAAGATATATCGAAAAACGTAATAGAAAGGAGCGAATATGGGAAGAAATGCCAACAGTGGCGCATTGACAGAATCTGTCTTTTATATTCTTCTGCGTCTTCATCAACCGGCTCACGGGTATGCGTTGATGAAAGATATAAACCAGATGACAAACGGCCGAGTTCATCTGGGGGCTGGTTCCTTGTATGGAGCTTTGGATACTTTGCAGAAAAAAGGATGGATCAAAGAAGCCGATACACATCGGCAAGAAAGAAAAAAAGAATATGTGATCACGGATACAGGTAAACAGTTTTTTGAAAAAGAGCTGGTTCGTTTGGAAGAGTTGTTACAAAATGCACAAAGAATGAAGGAGGCGACCAATGAAGACGAGCGTTAAAAAGACATTTATAGATATCAATAAAGAAGAAGCATGGCTGAATGAGCAGGGCCAGAACGGCTTGATGCTCATCGGCTATCATGGCGGCATATATGAGTTTGAAGATGTATCTCCGGTCAAATACCAATATAAGATCGATCTGCCGGCCTACACCGGCTACAAGAAGAAGGAGTATCTTACCTTTCTGGAGCAGACCGGGATCACGGTTGTGGCGGAGTATGGCGGCAGAGTGTATCTGCGAAAAAACGCGAAGGATGGTCCGCTGGATATTTACACCGAAAGGCAGGAAACCGCAAAGCAGGTGAACAAACGATTATCCTTTTATTTCGTTACCGCTGTATCGCAGTTTATGCTGGGGCTCATGATGCTGGTGCAGATACTGTACTATGAGAAGCTGGAAGGGGCACCGTTTTACATCGCTGTGGTGTTCAATACAGGCTTTATGATCTCCGGGACCATCTTCTTCATCCTGGGAATCCGGAAATACAGACAGTATGCCCAGCCAAAAGCAGAAAGAGACATTTGGGAATAGGTCAGCATTCGCTGGCCTTTTTTATACACATAGAAAAAGATGGATGCATATGAATATTATTTTTGGGCGTATAAATAATAAATTTGGGTGTTCGAAAAGAATCTGATTTTGTACGTTATAAACACAATCAGAAGGGAGAGGTTATTTGAAAAAAGAATCCATACGGATTGCACTGGCCTATGTCGGTGTCATCGTAGGAGCAGGTTTATCTTCCGGGCAAGACCTACTTCAATACTTTTTGAGTTTTGGGATGCCGGGCATTCTCGGGGCCATCGGACTGGGCCTTTTAAATATTCTCTTTGGAAGGATCATTGTTACGTTAGGGTGCTACTATCAGGCAAACAGCCACCAGGAGGTCTTAGGAGAAATAACGACACCTCTGGTCAATAAGATCGTCGATGGAACGCTTGTCCTGTCCAATTTTGTGATGGGCTTTGTGATGTTGGCCGGTGCCGGTGCCAACTTACAGCAGCAGTTTGGGATTCCATCCTGGATCGGCTCTTTATTCTGCGCCCTGTTGATCATTGCGGTTTCCTTTATGAATTTTGAAAGGATTACCGGTATTCTCGGTATTTTTACGCCCATTATTATTTTGATGATCTTAATGGTGACTGTATATTCATTGACACAAGGAAGCTATGACTGGAACGTTCTGGACCAGGCGGCCCGCTCGATCCAGCCGGTCATTCCATCGTTGTGGCTGGCCGTCATCAACTATTTTTCTCTTTGTCTTTTGACCGGAGTTTCCATGGCATTTGTTCTTGGTGGTTCCATTGTCCGGATCGGGGTAGCTGAAAAAGGAGGGACCTATGGAGGTATGATGATCGGTTTTGTGATCGTATGTGCTTCCTTGGCTTTATTTGCCAATATTGATGTGGCTAAGGAGGCCGAGATTCCCATGCTGGTCATCGTCGGGCAGATCCATCCTTTTCTTTCCGTTCTCTATGCGTGTGTCATCTTTGCTCTGATCTTCAATACCGCATTCAGTCTCTTCTATGCGACCAGTCGTCGGTTTTCCGGCACTAACACAAAATGGATGAGGATCTGGATGATCTTTATCGTGACCGCCGGTTATATTTGCAGCTTTGGCGGTTTCCGCAACCTGGTATCGAGCATGTATCCGACCTTGGGGTATATGGGCAGCTTGTTATTGCTGATTTTGTTGGTATCCTGGTTAAAAAACCATCATAAGATCATTGAAGAAAAATTCCTGCGCCGTAAAATGATTGGTCTGCGCTTAAAGAAGCAGGATGAAAATCGTGTGTTTACGGACAAGGATCAAAAGCTTTTTGAACAATTAAGCGAACAGTCGGTTGCGGATACAGAGACATTGAAACGGGATGTCAAAGAATATGCCGACCATATGATCAAAAAAGAAAAAATCTCCGGATGATCAAAAAAATCCCTGTCTTTTTGAAGGACAGGATTTTTTTATGTGCTTTTATACATATTTGTGAGCACGTATGGCAAAATATAATGAAAAACGATTTATTTATACCCATAAACATCACAATATGGCTAAAAACAGCATTAAAAACCATTTCTATGTTATACAGGAATTGTAACTTTCAAAAGAAAGAAGAGGTTTTTATGAAACATATACTAAAATGTCTGATTGCTGTGATGGCTTTATTTTGTATCGGGATCGGGATTGTATACAGTGCGTTTTCAGTAAAACCCCGTTCTGTTTGGAACAGTGTTCGTATCGATTCTTCGGACGAGATCCGGACCGGGCAAGCCTGGCCGGAAACATTGGAAATGCTGCATCAGCAAGATATCGTATTAAATAATGATCTGTCCGTTGCCCAGATTGAAAAAGACCATAAAAACATTGGTTTTTATTTCTATACAGGGGAAGAACAAGAAAGTGTATCCACGATCCATTATTCGGCATGTGACAACAAAAGTGATACAAAGATCGTTTTGGCTGGACTGGATGTTTCTGAATCAAAATATGAAGATTTTGTGGAGCTTGCCGGACCGGAACAAACTAAAGAACCATTTTCGGATGAAACAGGCTATGTATACATATGGCAGGATGAGGAATGTATGACACAGGTGGAGACCGATCTGGATGGAAACGTGACAGCCTTTACATTAACGGATGCGTCGCAACCGGAACTGATCATAACAGAAGAACCTGAAATAACGGAACAGAGCCAGCAATAGCTGGCTTTTTTTATGGAAAAATGTATCCGTTTGCATAATATTTGTGTTCATTTTACGCCTTTATACAGGAAAGGAAATGATACAATTTCAATGGATTAGCTATAACTAACTAATAAGGAGGAATATATGGCAAATACATTGAATCAAAAAGAGGATCGTAAGCTGAAGACCAAGGATCTGATCTATGCAGGTGCTTTTTGTGCTATTTACCTGGTCATTATGCTTCTGATCGTCATGGCGTGTGGTTCTGTTCCGATCCTGTATTTTATGGCCCCTTTGTTTGTGGGAGTGGTGGATGGAACCGTTTATATGTTGTATGCGATGAAAGTGCATAAATTTGGAGCTGTTCTGATTTTAGGGATCCTATTTGCTTTGATTACCAGCAGCTCGGTCTGGTATAGTCTGTGTCTGGCCCTGGTGGCCGCATTGGCGGCTGAACTGATCTTAAAGGCGGGAAACTATACATCCAAAAAGTTATATGTGCTTTCGTATATTGTTTTTAATATCAATATGGCAGCACCGACGCTTATGTTGATGATCGACCGCAATCGTTTCTTTGCGATGTCAGAAACATATTATGGACAAAATTATGCAGCGGCCCAGAGTGCGTTAGTAGGAACCGGTCCTTTCTGGTTGTTTATTTTGTGTGGTGCTTTAGTCGGCGGCCTGCTGGGTGCATTGCTGGCAACCCGCCTGATCGGCAAACACTTTAAAAGAGCGGGCATTCTCTGATGGAACTGAATATATACGGAGAAGACTCCCGTGCCTGGATCAAGCTTGACCCTAGGGTCAAGCTTCTGATTTTTTTGAGCTGTGGCTTTGTATCCTTTGGCTGTACGGATCCTGTGATGCTGATCATGCATACGGCCTTTTTATGCGCCATGGTCTTTTTGTGCGGAAAACGCTGGGTCGGACTGATCGGGCTGGCGGTGTATTTATTTTGTATGTTGCTGCGTTGGCAGGTCATGAGCTCTCCGGCCGGAGCACCGGTGGTTCTGGCAATCGTCAACGGGATCCTTTTGTTGGCAACGTTTGGATTTCCGATGATATTATCGCTGATCTTGCTGGTTCAGACAACAAAGACCAATCAGTTATTATGCGCTCTGGAAAAAATGCATCTGCCGGCGGCCAGGCCCAGCGTATTTC
>DGUK01000103.1 GCA_002394635.1 Faecalitalea sp. UBA4312 | reverse complement strand
CCCGACGAGCTACCGAACTGCTCTACCCCGCGATGTGAAAGATTTAATTTTTGAATGGCGGAGAAGCTGGGATTCGAACCCAGGCGCCGCTTGCACGACCTACCGGTTTTCAAGACCGGACCCTTCAGCCACTTGGGTACTTCTCCAAGGGTTATTCAAATGGTGGACCCTGTAGGACTCGAACCTACGACCCGCCGGTTATGAGCCGGATGCTCTGACCAACTGAGCTAAGGGTCCATATAAACTCGTTGGTGGCTGGAGTGAGACTCGAACTCACGACCTTCCGGGTATGAACCGGATGCTCTAGCCAACTAAGCTACCCAGCCAATTTTGAATGGTCGGGACGACAGGATTTGAACCTGCGACCCCTTGATCCCAAATCAAGTGCACTACCAAGCTGTGCTACGTCCCGATAAAATGGCGCGCCCAGTAGGAGTCGAACCCGCAACCTTTTGATCCGTAGTCAAACGCTCTGTCCAATTGAGCTATGGGCGCACTTGCATTGAATGCCTAATTAATATACCATACATAAAACTACTTTGCAAGTGGATTTTTAATATCATTTTCGCAGAAAATCTATTTATTTTTCATTTTCTTTTGGTATATACCAATAGGAGTGAAATCCATGCAGGTATGTCTTGGCATTTGCAGGCATTTGTGTGGCTGCATTAAACACATTGATATAATCTCCAAATCCCATCGGAATAGAAAAAGCGCCAAAAGTTCCAAGAAGAATCCATTGCGGGTGAAGCAGGAAAAGAACAAAAGGAATCAATCCAAATACAATATTCGGGCATAAAGACATACCGATAAACCTTTTTTTGCTCATATCCTCCGGACCTACCACAAATAACATACCCTTGGATAAATAGGTATACATATACACATCCTCTTTAAAACACAGAGCATGTAAAAATTCATGCGGTACCAGACACACAAAAGATAACAGGATCCCGCCAAAGTGCAGCATAGCGCGAGCCCGCAAAAAATAGATGCCGATCGTTAAAATATACATCCCCAAAGCACCGGCATTAGCTAAGATCGCAAAAGTTTTCTGATCCGGCTCCTTGAAAGGTACATATCCGAGCCGATGTTCATTGAAAGGAAGACTTTCTTCCTTTCCGTTGTATTTGCCAGCATAATGAAATCTCATTTCCCCGAGCTCCCTAGTCTTCCGCTCATTCGTTCCGACTGAATATTCTGCAATTCTTCATAGGTTATTTCTTCCGATTCAATTTGCGGCATACGTAATAATACTCCTTGACAAACTGCCTTTTCATAAGGATAAATAATGTATTTTTCTTTTTCCTTTTGACTCCAGGTATCGGCCGTTTCCTTTTTGACAATGCGGATCGGTTTTTCATTGACATTGGTGACTGGAGCCAAATATTCACCCCGGTAACCAGAATCGATGACACCGGATCTCTGTGCCATTCCTTTGGTACCTGTCGATCCTCTTTCTTTCAGAAAAAGAACATATTCCGGATCAAAGGCACTGGCAATCCCTAACGGAATCATCTTCGTATGCAAAGGCAGGATTTCTATATAATCGTCTTCAAAACATGGATAAAGATCATATCCGGCATCTTCTTGCCTTTTGATCGGTATTTTAGCCTCCGGCTTTACTTTTGCCCAATAGATTTTTTTCATAGCTACCTCCTAAAACCTTTCCATATTCTCTTAATAGGTCGTTGAACCGGAATCTTGCATTGGCTGCTGAAGTCGAAGGACATACAACAACTTTTGCAGCCAGTTCGGGAAAATACTTTTTCAATGTGTTGTAACTTGTTTTTCCATTACAGACGATTGTCTGTATCGAAGGATTATTCTTCAGTAATTCCGGGATATTATTGGGTTTGACTTCCTTGATTGTCGAATCCGCACTATTCTTTCGAATGCATGAATGACAAATATCCCAAAGTGCTATTCCGGCATATTCCAGGATCAAAAATTTCTGCTCCGTCGTATCTGTTGGTTTTTGAAACAGCTCTGTCAGCAACGGCCAGAACCGATTGGTTGGGTTGGCATAATACATCATCTGCTGCAGACTGACCACGCTGGGCATAGAGCCTACGATCAATACCGTATCATCGCCATGAACGATGGGATCGAATCCTACGATTCTTTGCATATTCCAATCAGGTCATACTGACCGGCTTCAGTAATCGTCACCTGTACAAAGGAGCCCAGCTCAATTTCCTTATCACTGGTAAAGATGACCTGTCCATCCACTTCGTCCGGTGCATCCGCCTGACTGCGGCCTCGATAACGTCGTTTTAGTCCTTCGACTTCTTCTACGAGAACTTCCATTGTTTTGCCGATCTTTTCCTGATTCTTACGATAGGAAATCTCTTTCTGAACTTTCATCAAACGTTCCAGGCGACGATCCATCACTTCCTGTGGAATTTCTTCATCCATATCATAGGCTGGTGTGTCTTCTTCTTTTGAATATGTAAAGGCACCAAAACGATCCCATTCAATATCCTTTAAAAACTGTACCAGCTCTTCAAACTCTTCTTCTGTTTCGCTTGGAAAACCGACAATAGCAGTTGTCCGTAATGTCGCGTCCGGAAACATTGTCCGGATCTTCTTTGTTATACGGATCACTTCTTCTTTGGAAGAACGTCTGTTCAT
Source organism: Faecalitalea sp. UBA4312 (assembly GCA_002394635.1). GTDB lineage: Bacteria > Bacillota_I > Bacilli_A > Erysipelotrichales > Erysipelotrichaceae > UBA4312. The sequence goes on along the minus strand of DGUK01000103.1, from coordinate 441 downwards.
CTTGCGCAATAAACGCGTGGAGGCATGCTGCATAGGAATATCAAAATATGGGATAACCTTTTCGCATTCCTTCATCGCATCCAGCACATCCTGTCCGATTTCATCCGGGTACATATACAAAATACGGATCCAATGAAAACCATCAATCGCATTGACCTGGCGAATCAAATCACCCAGACGAATCTCATCATAGTAATCCAAACCATATTTTGTAGTATCCTGTGCAATCAATGTCAGTTCCTTTACTCCGATGGATGCCAGGTATTTAGCTTCCTTGACTATATCCTCGATCGGACGAGAGACCTGTGGTCCCCGAATTAAAGGAATGGCACAATAGGTACAGCGATTGGAACAACCATCACTGATCTTCAAGTAGGCCTGCCATGGATTACCGGATAAAACTCGTTCTGCCTTCACGATCAGGCTCTGGTCACCTTCTCC
>DGUK01000105.1 GCA_002394635.1 Faecalitalea sp. UBA4312 | reverse complement strand
TGTTGTTTAGCCGTTACAATGTTTTCCGGATCATAAATCAAAGTTTTGTATGCATATACACCTAGTATCGCTGCAAATGCCAAAATACCGATCAGAATAAACTTTAAAGGAATCTGAATCTTCTTTTTTCCGGATACCACAGGGCTTGCGGTTTCGTAAACAATACCCGTTTTCTCGGTGGTCTGCTTTTTGATGGAACCGGTTTGTCCTCGCTGGATCTTGTCTGTGTTCCCTTTTCCAATTTTGGAAGTATTCTCCCGACGGATCTTCGCTGTACTTTCTTTTCGGATCTTTCCTGTTTGATTGCGTTTGATCTTTCCGGTGGATCCTTTACGTATACTTCCGGTCCTTTGTTTATGGACTTGACTGGCATCCTCTTTTACAATCTCATTTTTTGTTGTTGGTTCCTTGATAGCCTTTGGTTTCTTCAGATTTGGGTTTCTCCGAAAGATTCTTTTTCTCAACGACTGTGATTCCCCCGGCTGTTCAGCCTTTAAAGCTGCCTGTAAATGGGCTAAGGATTCATCATTTTCGTTCATTTGGATCGATGTAGTCGTAAAATCCTCAATGTCTTCCACTGGATAAACAGGCTGTTCATAGGTCAGATCCTCGTCAAAGATTGCGTATTTTCCTCTTTCCACACGCAATTTATCTAACGCAGATTCCAAACGCATCTCCGTCTCTTCCGAAGACAATTCATGAATAGGCTTTACAAGATCATTGTCTGCATCTAGATTAAGATCCAGATTTTTCGGCTGCAGATCAGTAATGCTTTCAGATATATTTCTATTTTTTAACGTTCTTTTTAACGGTCTGTTCATTATAATTCCTCTTAGCTTTACTATTTTATCATAAACTAAATAAAATGCTAGAAAACATGCCATTTTTTTCTGAAAACCGAACAAAAAATAAAATGCACCCAATGGATGCATTTTTAGGATCAATGATTCCGTTTTCCCATAAACAGAACACCGAGTCCTGCAAGGGATAAAGTCACCATATACATGGCTGTGGAACTAAATACCCCAGTCGTTACCGTTCCGTTCGCAGACGGTTGTACAGAAACTTCATTTTTTTCCGGTTTCGGTGTATCTTCTTTTTCCGGTGTCTTCGGTTCCTCTACTTTGTAGCTTACAGTTGGTTTCTGGAATGCTTCCGGATCCAGTTCTTCGCCAGTGGAAGAAATCGGATAAAGGATTGCTGAATTATTTGTGAATAATCCATCCAGCTTCTTAGAACCATCCTTATCGTATTTACCATACGTACCAGGTGCTGATTTCGGATTCATCAGCTGTACTGTATAGTGTAAGGAGATTCGGTCAAAGTTTGTCAAGTTATGATTTAGTATCCAGGTAAGTTTTTCTTTATCATTTTTATCTGGTGTATATACCACCTCATAAAGATAGCCACTTTCCACCTTACCAAAACCATAACGGTTCTCTCCGATCTTTTCTGCCTTGTATGTAATGACTTTGCCATTTGTGCTGGCACCTTCAAAATCAACAGTCATCTTATCAAGGTCTACCAGATCAAAGTTATAGTCACCTTCCTTGTAACCCATGAAGTCTTCTACACGACTTCCTTTGCCAAGGAAATAGATCAACTCATTTTGAATTGTATCAAAGTTTGCACTGACACCTCCATTTAAATATTCCATAAATTCAGGATGTCCGTTTCCGGAATTGTTTTTAGCCGCATACGAATAGCCATGGTACTTAGCCGCTAATTCATGATAAACCTTACTTGCATAGTAAAACGCCATATCCATATTGGAAGCCGTATTAGGCTGTCTTGGTGTTTCTACATATGTTTGTCTTGCCAAATCTTTGTTGCTGCTCCATTTCTCATCGTAGTATTTCCATTCGAAATTATACTGATCCCCGTTACTTTCCGCATTTCGCTTTTCTACATCTGCAAAATAAGTTTCCCAGCTTTCAGCATCTGTTGTTTTCGGACGAGGTGCGTTTCCATAACGACCAGAAGCAACCCAATAACTCTCATCATAGTAACCACCCCAGGCTTTTCTGGCAGCGACCTCAATAGGGGTATACCCACGAGAATAGCACTTGTTGTAATCTCCATCCGGACAGAATAGATACGTATCGCCATCACTGACTAATACAAAGTACTTACGACTATCCGGAATTGATGAATTTGCTTCAAGTAATTCTTTTGCTTTTAACAATCCCGCATGCATGTTCGTTCCACCACTATGTTTCATAACGAACTGTTCATGAATCGCATCATATTCTGATACTAGATCATGGAATCCATCACTATGTGCGACACGGTTAAACTGCACAACAGCTACTTTAACTTTTGCATCCGTTTTCATTACCTGATCTTTCAGATTCTCCAAAACTTTTAAAGCTGCGTCTTTTGTATCTGAATGAGTGGATTTATCCAGAACGAAAACAACTTCCGTTTCAAGCTTTTCTTCCAAGGCTGGTAATGACAACGTTACATCAGACTTGTAATCATCATCCAAATTCGTCGCTTCTTTGCTTTTACCGTGGTCTCCTTCTTCCAAAGCTTTTTGATCTTCAGCTTCCGTTCCCTGAGCAGGATCGGTATTTTCCGTTGCATCTGTATTCTGCTGTGGATTAGCAGGATCTGCAGTTTCTGAAACCGGCGGATTGTCAACCGGATCCGGTTCTGCGGCTAAGGTTTTAGCCGGTAAAAACAAAAAAAGAAAAAACAAAGCAATGAAAAACAAAAAGAGAGAATTCCATTTTATGCTTTTTCG
>DGUK01000072.1:4841-5057 GCA_002394635.1 Faecalitalea sp. UBA4312 | reverse complement strand
TTTCTCCAGGAGCCATACGCCCTCCCGGTCCATGATGGCGTGGAGCCTGTGTTTTTTGTTCGCTCATGCCCAGGCCACCTCCTTCACGCTTTTTTCCAGTTCTTCTTCCGAAAGCTGACTGGTCGCAATTTCCTGATAGACTTGACAGGTTTTCAGCAATTCGGCATGTGTTCCTTTGCCGACAACCTTGCCTCTTCGCAGAACGATAATCTGATC
>DGUK01000072.1:0-4682 GCA_002394635.1 Faecalitalea sp. UBA4312 | reverse complement strand
AGCAGAGAAACTGTCGTCAAAGACCAGAATACGCGAAGGCTTCACCAAGGCACGCGCAATCGCTAAACGCTGCTTCTGCCCACCGGATACATTGCTGCCACCTTGGGCAATGGCCTTTTCAAACTGCCCAGGATCACTTTCGATAAAATCGATTGCCTGAGCTGTCTTAGCGGCTTTTCGCATATCTTCTGTTGTCGCTTCTCTATTCCCGAATCGCAAATTGGAAGAAACCGTTCCGGAGAACAACACGCCCTTTTGCGGCACAAACGCAATCTGGTCACGGAGATCCTTCAGACGGATGTTTCGAATGTCATGCCCATCCAGCTCGATGGATCCTTCTGTGACATCGTAAAAACGCGGGATCAGATTCACCACGGTGGATTTTCCACAGCCGGTGCTGCCGATAATCGCGGTCGTCTGCCCTGGTTGAACGGTAAAATCAATATCGGACAACACTTCTTTTTTCGCATTCGGATACCGGAAGTGAACATGGCGAAATGATAATACACCTTGCCCTTCGGTATACGGCTCCGGTTCATTCGGATCGGCAATGGACGGAACGGTCTGTAACACCTCATCAATTCGGTCTGCTGCTACACCCGCTCTTGGCAGCATAATAGACATCGCAGTCAGCATTAAAAAGGACATGACAATCTGCATGGAATAGGTTATAAATGCGGTCATAGCCCCGACCTGCAATGTTCCGGCATCGATTCGATGTGCGGACACCCAGACGATCAATAACGTTGTACAGTTCATAATGATCATCATACAAGGCATCATGAATGTCATAACACGGTTGGTAAACAATTGTGTTTTCATCAAATTTTCATTCGCTGTCTCAAATCGTAAGGCTTGTTCTTTTTCCCTGCCAAAAGCACGGATCACGGATAAGCCTGTCAATATCTCACGGGAAACTAGATTCAGCTGATCGATCAGTTTCTGCATCAATTTAAATTTTGGCATCGCTACACTGACAAGCAGCAATACAAGGCCGGAAATCATCAATACGGTCATCACAATGATCCAGCCCATATGCGCTTTGGTCTCCATCACCTTCAGGATCCCTCCGATTCCTAAGATCGGCGCATACAGAGCCATGCGCAGCATCATCGTTGTCACCATCTGGATCTGCTGCACATCATTGGTGCTTCGGGTAATCAATGATGCCGTAGAAAACTGATCCATCTCCGTATTTGAAAATCGAACGACCCGTTCAAAAATGGAACCCCTTAGTTTTCTTCCAATACCGGCCCCGGTCCGGGCCGACAGAAAACCAGCTGCCACAGACGCAATCAGCATTAAACCGGCCATACTCAACATTCGCTTTCCCTGGTTCCAAAGATACTGGATCTGGATCGCATCTACATCTACATTCGCTTCCTTGTCACATTGGATCGCATAAGATATCCCCATGGATTTCAATGTATTGCTGCCGATGGTATCTATCATGGTTTCCATCTGTGTCCGCATCTGCTCTATCGATACACTTCCATCGGCTAAAATGGTCAGCATCAGAGGGCGCACATCCACATAAGTGGATACTTTGCCGTTTTCATCCTCAGCTTCAAAGGTTTTCAGCTGAACCTGCAATAATTGGGAAATCTGCTCGACAGTCATGGAACGGATCTGCTCTTCTGTCACAGGAATATTCGGATTGGCTTCCAGAGACTTTATTACCAGATCCTTAAATGAGTCTTCCTTCATATTTCCCATTTGATATGCCATGACTATCGGCATCAATAACTTGTCATCCAATTGGTCCAGTTCTTGTTCGGACAGATTCTTTAACTCATAGATGTCTTCCTTCTTTGTATATGAGGTTTCCAGCAGTTCTTTTTCATCCTCGGTCATCACCACTTCAGATAACGACATCTCCTGATTCGTCATCTTCTTCGGAAGAATATGAGATATCCCATGATTCTGGATACCCACATCAATCAGGTCTGATGTATAAGATGGCAGCGACAGATCACAGTACGCCTGCAATCCCAACATACAAAAAATCAAGATGACCATATACCAATATGGAATCAAATTCTTAAATATCTTTCGCATTTCCCTCATCTCCTATCAATTTATCCAGCAATCCGATCAGATTTCGTTTATCCTGCGGATCCAGCTTTCCGAAAAAAGCTTTCCACTGTTTTCTTTTTTGAGCAGCTTCATTTTCTGCCTGTCTTTTTCCTTCCTCTGTCAACAGCAGCAAATATGTTCTTTTATCCTTCTCACCTTGTACTTTGCGTATATAACCGTCTCGCTCCAGTTTACTGACCATTTCACTTAATGTGGAAGGGCTGACCTTGATATCATCCAACAACTCTTTTTGGTGGACTGGATGCGTTTTTTCAGCCAGCAGCATCAATATCATATTTCTGTGAAACGCTTTTTTAGCCTGGGGATCCGAACTGGTACAATTCTTTTGAAGCTCTTTTTTTACCTGCCTCAATTTAAAAAAGATCTGCTGATCCAATGATTTATTCATAAAGCACCTCTAATAAATTCGTAACCGAACTATAACATAGTCTATTAATTCGGTCAATTTGACAGACATACGAACTACTTTATTATGATTTTATCTTGAGTTCTTTTTAAAAGTTTCTTATACTTATTCAGTAAAAAGGAGGCCCTCTATGAAAGAGTATCAACCGTTTAAAGCCGGTAAAGTTCGCGAGATTTACGATAATGACGATTCCCTGATCATGGTCGCAACCGACCGCATCAGCGCTTTTGACCACATTTTAAAAAACGAGATCACAAAAAAAGGAACCATTCTGACACAGATGTCTAAATTCTGGTTTGATTACACAAAGGATATTGTCCCAAACCATATGATCAGTACGGATACCAACGATATGCCGGAATTTTTCCGCAATGATAAGTTTGCAGGCAAAAGTATGCTCGTTAAAAAATTAACCATGCTGCCAATTGAATGTATTGTTCGTGGATACATCACCGGATCCGGATGGGCTAGCTATCAGGAGAATGGTACCGTATGCGGTATTTCTCTGCCGGCAGGTCTACAGGAATGCGATAAGCTGCCGGAACCGATCTTCACACCAAGCACAAAAGCCGACCTTGGTGATCATGATGAGAATATCGATATTGAAAAAACGATTGAGATTCTGGAGAAGGAATTCCCGGGAAAAGGAAAAGAATACGCCGAAAGAATCAGTGAAGCTACCATTGCCCTGTATAAAAAATGCGCTGACTACGCATTGACACGTGGCATCATCATTGCTGATACTAAGTTTGAATTCGGCCTGGATGAAAACGGAAATGTTGTCTTGGCTGATGAGATGCTGACACCGGACAGCTCCCGTTTCTGGCCACTGGATGGTTATAAACCAGGGCAGTCACAGCCATCATTTGACAAGCAGTATGTACGTGACTGGTTAAAAGCCAATCCGGGTAGTGACTATCTACTGCCACAGGATGTCATTGACATGACTATTTCCAAATACAAAGAAGCGTATTTCTTATTAACAGGAAAAGAAATCGCATAATAATGAACAAAAGCTCTTCTCAAAGTTGAATCACTTTGAAAAGAGCTTTTCTATTTTATAAGATTCATTCCCTGTTAACGAAGATCTGTTCAATCGATGGATTATACAATCTCCTTTTTCTCATACAATTTGATGGTCAAGATCCATGCGCCTGCATAGACTAAAGCAGCCAATACCACTGCCGCAACGGCAGCCCCTGTTCCCGATGTATTCTGAAACACTTGATAAACCTGATCAGACAGGTTCATCATAACAACTGCCATGGAAACCACAAGAGCCATGATGACATAGCGAGCCAGCATCCCCTTCTGGGAGCCAAAATACATATTTAAAGGAATCGTTCCGATTGTGATGACTACCGTAAACAGATACATGGTCATCGATGTAAGTCCGATCCATTCCATGTTCATATAGCCATTGACCAGACCGGCAATCACAGACATAATGATATGCAACAAAATGATGCCTCCACCGCTCATCAAAGCGAATACATATTTTTCGGATACGATCGTCTTACGTGATAAAGGTAGACATTCACAATAGCTAAACCATTTCATCTGATCATCGATCTGGATGGATGATGTACTCAGGACATTGATAAAGAATACGCCATAAATTGTCCAGAATGAGTTTTGAAGCCATGCACCGGCCACAGTAAATCCTATCGAAACCAGAAGAAATATCTTATACTGTCGAACCAGTAATAACATATCCTTATAAAGTAATCCTTTCATCATCCTCTTCTCCTTTGATCATATAAATAAACAGATCTTCCAAATCAAATGTGGTAGCCGTCAATTCCTTAGGAACTGCACTTCTTTCCATAAATACATCCACCCCGTAGCGGTTTTCTCTTTTTCCCAATACAGAAGCAGGATCCAATGCCAGATACTGGTCATAGGTACATTGCACACGTCCGTATTTTTCATAGATCCGGTCTTTTTCTTCTTCAAAAATCAGCTGTCCATCCTCAATAAAGAGAATATAATCACAAGCCTTTTCCAGGTCACTGACTATGTGACTGCTCATCAGTACTGAATGCTCTTCATTCCGGGTAAACTCCAACAGCAGATCCAGGATCTCATCCCTTACCAACGGATCTAGACCACTGGTTGCTTCATCGAGGATCAACAGATCCGGATGATGCGATAAGGCACAGATGATCATCACCTTCAT
>DGUK01000022.1:1149-14227 GCA_002394635.1 Faecalitalea sp. UBA4312 | reverse complement strand
AAACAAAATTGTCGTTTGTGTTCGGCCTTGCCTTTACTGTGATGTGTCTGCTGGGTTCTGTACGGCTATGGGCGCTGAATGAACATTTTTATATTCAAAAATACCAGCAGATGGATTTGGCTGCCTCCTTGCGTGTAGAATCCGGGGATCTGGAACACTGTATTACCGTTCTGATGGATTATCTTCACGATAACAGAGATGATATTCATGTAAATATCACCCAGGATGGAACCGAAAGAGAAGCGTTTGATCAAAGGGAGACCATTCACATGGTGGATGTGAAAGCCCTGTATCAAAATGCCATGAAAGTCTGGATCGGCAGCATTGTGCTGACGGTCGGTCTGGGTATTTATCTGTTTCGGCAGACGGATGGTCAAGTCTATGTAGCCAGAGGTATCATAGCGGCCGGCATCTGTTTTCTGTTTTTTATCACATGGATCGGTATCTGGATCGCAACGGACTTTACGGATTTCTGGACCCGTTTCCATCTGCTATTCTTCGATAACGATTACTGGCTGTTAACTCCGGGTGTGGATTTTATGATCGACATGCTGCCCGAGCAAGTTTTTGAGGCCCTTGTGATTCGTATTGTCGTTACCTTGACAGCCCTTCTTGGCACAGCCAATATACTGGCCTTATTCACCTTAAAAAGGAGGAAAGCGCTTTTATGAAGATCGTCTTAGCATCCCAGTCACCAAGAAGAAAACAACTGTTGGAAGAAGAGGGCATTGAGTGTATCATTCATCCCAGCAAGAGCCAGGAAATCTTTGATCCTTCGGTTTCCATCGATGAAGCTCTAAAAAAAGTAGCCTATCAGAAGGCTAAGGATGTTGCGGATCTCTATCCGGAATATGTGACCCTGGCCGCTGATACCATCGTTCTTTTCAATGGGCAAAGGCTGGGTAAGCCAAAGGATGCCAAACAGGCTTACAGCTTTCTTCAGGCGCTATCCGGCACATCTCACGAAGTCAAAACAGGGGTATGTTTTATGAACGGGCAGAGGGTGCATACATTTGTAGATACAACGGAAGTGCACTTTCGTACATTGAGTTCGTTTGAAATAAAACAATATGTCAACAGTGGAAGATGTATGGACAAAGCCGGTGCTTATGGGATCCAGGAGTGTGATTTTGTCGAGTGGATCGATGGGTCATTGACAAATGTGATCGGACTGCCGATGGAAAGAGTTCGATTATTTATGAAAAAGTACGCTTAATTCTTTATTTTTCCAATCGACAGTGTTACAATCATTCATGCTAATAGGAGGAAAACAGAATGATTTTAAATAAAAAAGAATTATCAACAAAATTAGCCGAAGAATATGGCTTAACAGGAAAAGAAGCAACGGCTTATGTACAGTTTGTATTTGATACAGTAGCTGAAACATTAAAAGACAGTGGAACCGTAGATATCTATGGCTTCGGTAAATTCTCTATCGCGGAAAGAGCCGCTCGTACAGGAATCAACCCGCAGACAAAAGAAAAGATCGAAATTGCGGCCAGCAAGAGCGTTAAGTTTAAAGCCAGCAAAGCTTTAAAAGATTCCATTCAGTAAGAAATTGATTCAATTTGCTCCCTTTGTGAAAAACAGTGCACAAGAAACACTGCAAATCATGAAGGGAGTTTTTATATACACCGAATAGAGAAGAAGCCTGTCGATCACGGTTTTTACAAGGATGGCAGACCTTCTCTTTTTTAATAAAAAAGTTATAGAAATTTAAGAACTATATGGAGAAAAGCCTAGTATTTTTTGCTATAATATTTTTAATGAATACAAGTATGAAAGGGGTATAAAAATGAGTTTACCTATATACGTGGTTGGACACAAACATCCGGACACAGATGCAATCTGCTCAGCCTTAGCGTTGGCTGCCCTGAAACAAAGACTGGGTCAGGATGTCGTAGCCGGACGGATCGGAAAGGTGAATCCAGAAACATCATTTATCCTGAAGAAAGTGGGTGTGGAACCACCGGTATACCTTTCCAGTGCGAAATGCACATTATCCGAGATCGATATTGATCCGGCCATTGTCGTCTATCATCAGGAAACAATCCGAGTAGCATGGGAATTCTGTGTGGACCATCATGTAAAGACGCTGTATGTGGTCGATGATCTTGGAAACTATATAGGTGTAGTGACAATCGGAGAGATTTCCAGGGTTCAGATGCAGGATCTGAATATTACCAAAGATTTATTGAAGGAGACACCATTGGATAATTTAATGGACGTTGTACATGGTGAATTTATTCATAAGGGAACATTGCCAAGAAGCGGCTATGTTCGTATCTTTGATAAAAAAGCAATGGAAAGAGATCTGGAAGGCGTGATCATGGTCCTTCGTGATCATGAAGATGAAATGATCAAAAGCATGGGTCGTGGCTGTTCGGTCATCGTGATTGCTGAAAACTATACACCGAGCGACTATATTATCCAGATGGCCAAACAAATGGGGGTAACGATGATCCGTACACCGTATAATACGATGAAGATCATCCAGATGATCTATCGTGCGATCCCGGTTGAACTGATCATGACGCCTAAAGACCAGGCTGTTTATTTCAACAGTACAGAGTATGTGGAAGACGTGGAAAAAGAAATGCTGAAAACACGGCACTCCAGTTATCCTGTTTTATCCTCCGGACGCTTAGTTGGTTCGGTTGCACGATATAATTTATTGAAATCCGAAAAGAAACGTTTTATTTTGGTAGATCACAATGAAAAGAAACAGACCATCGATGATATTGAAGAAGGTGAGGTCGTTGAGATCGTTGACCACCATCGCATCGGTGATATTGAAACCAGCAATCCGATCATGTTCAGAAACATGATCGTAGGAAGTACATGTACGATCGTGGAAATGATGTATCGGGAACGAGGACTGCGCATGTCGGATGAAGTGGCACAATTAGTCGCTTATGGTGTGATCAGTGATACGATGAATTTCCATTCTCCGACGTGTACCCAGATCGACCTGGATATGCGGGATCGTTTGGAAAAAGAGTATGGGCTTGATCTGCAGGCTATGGCAACAGATCTCTTTGAAAACACGGCAACCATCAAGGGAAAAGACTTTAAGAGCTTATTGTATAACGACACAAAGGAATATGCTCTTAACGGCAATCGTATCAATGTATCACAGGTGTTTACCTTTAACCTGAAGGATGTAGATGAGATCAAAGACGATTTCCTTGAATTCATGAAACAAGAAAACAAGAAATATAACTATGATCTGATGGTTATTGCGTTTACCAATATTGAAGGCAACGGTTCTAAATTCCTGTATGTCGGAAAACTTGCCAAGGATGTTGATAAAGCAGTTGAAAATTTTGAAAAGAACCAGTTCGTATCCAGAAAGAAACAGATCGTTCCGGGACTGGCACAGGCATTGTCCTAATGAGTGTTGAACAAAAACTGCTCCATTTTGTTTCGATCGATACACAGTCCGATGAAAGCTCACAGACAATACCGAGTACCATGAAACAGAAGGATCTGGCCAAGGTATTGGAGAAGATATGTATCGAGATTGGTTTTGATGAGGTGTTTGTTTCAAACAGTGGAATAGTCTATGCGACGCTGTATGGACAAAACGACCTTCCATCCGTCGGCTTTTGTGCACATATGGATACTGCTACGGAGCTGACAGGGGCTAATGTACGGCCACGTCGGATAAAGGAATACGATGGCAAAACGATTCGCTTAAATGATCAGTACAGCATGTCACCGGAAGATTTTCCGGTTCTGAAAACCGTAATCGGTCACGATCTGATCGTAACGGATGGAAATACATTATTAGGCGGGGATGATAAGGCAGGCATTGCGATCATTCTGCAGGCAGTGCAGGAAGTGATCCGTGAAGGGCTTCCTCATGGAAATGTCGTTGTGGTCTTTACTGTAGATGAGGAGATTGGCCGGGGCACAGATCATTTTGAACTGGACCGGTTTCAAGTGGACCATGCATATACGGTAGATGGAAGCAGGATTGATAATGTGGAATACGAAAATTTCAATGCTGCCAAAGCTGTCATCACCTTTACCGGGACTAGTATCCACCCGGGCGAAGGGAAAGGAAAACTGATCAATGCATCTTTAGCGGCGATGGATTATGCAAAAAGAGTGCCGAATGAAACCCCTTATAATACCGAAGGCCGCCAAGGATTTTATCATCTGGTGGAAATGAAAGGGTCGGTTGAGCAAGCCACATTGGTTTATTTGATCCGCGACCATCGTATGGATCGTTTTGAAAATCGCAAACAGATACTATCGGAGATCGTTGGACGTATGGATCCGATTTATCGAAATACCGTTTCCATTCAAATACAGGATCAGTATTATAACATGGATCGGTTTTTTGAAGGGGATCCCGCCACGGTTGAAAGAGCCAAGGCTGCGATCCGCGCTGTTGGATACAAACCGGTTTCCATTCCAGTACGCGGAGGGACAGACGGTGCGATGCTCAGTGCCAAGGGGTGTTTTTGTCCGAATCTGGGCACCGGTACCTACCATCACCATGGACGTTATGAATTTGCGTCGATCCGGCAAATGGAACAAATGGTGCAGATCTTAAAACATATCATGATCATATAGAGGAGGAATTATGAAAAGAGTTTTTCAGCTTTTACTTAGCCTTGCGATGACATTGACAATGCTGAGCCCAACCGTATTTGCCAAGGACAATAGTTTAAAGGTCCGGCAATACAAGCGGGAACAGGATGCCTTGTACACGACACTGACATTTCTGTATGTCGATGATACCATCTGGATGCAAATGGCAGAAAACATCATATATTATGATGATCTGGATGTGTCATCGAAAGAGGAGGCACAGGAATTTTTGCAGGATGCACTGGGAGATACCATAGATGAGTACAATGCCCAGGAAGGCGTATATTACTATCTGAACTATGAGGCAGATTGCGTCGTGGAAAACATCTCTGTAGATTATACAAAGGCGGATCTGAAGAAACTGGAGCTTGTGGAAGGTTTCGAGGACACGACGGAAAAGATCTATGTCAGTATGGAAAAAACCGGAAAGTCCTTGGAAAAAGAGAACTATAAGCTGGATGGGGAATACGATGGAAGGATCTTCATCAACGATGGAAAAGATGTGGAATCCGTATTAGCGTTCTATTGTGACGGAGACCGCGTTGCCGTGCAGACAGCAGAAAATACCATGTATTATGACGATCTAAATGTATCCGATGCCCAGCAGGCTCAGAATCAATTTGGACCAACCTTTGATGAATATGCTGCCCAATACGAAGGTGTCAAGGGGGTTCACTATACCATTGTTTACCAGGACGACAGTTTAGTAGAGGAAATCTCTGTCGATTACAACCAGGTGGACATGGATGATGTAAAGAATATTGAAGGATTTAATTTTAACGGTTCACAGGATGCCGACTATATCAGTATGAAAAAGACATTAGAGACATTAGAATCCAGTGGTTACAGAGAGGTTCCGGATTTCTCTTTTGTACTAGAGTAAATAGGGAGTGCAAATGAAAAGAGTTTTAAAGACGATCATCAGCCTGTTCATGGCTGTAATGATGATCAACCCGGCAGTATATGCCAAAGATGATGTAAAGATGCGTTCATATACCAAAGAATCAGATAATGTGTATTCAACATTGGTTTTTATCTATGTTGGCGATGAAGTATGGATGCAGACAGCTGAAAATGTATTATATTATGATGATTTCGATCTTTCCGGACCGGAGGATGCCAAAGAGCAGATCGGCAGCCAGCTGGAAAGTACGCAGGCACAGTACGATGCGATCGACGGAACTACGTATGAATTGATTTATGAAGATGATTACATGATGGAGCGTATTGCGGTCTATTATGATGAAGTAGATCTGAAGGATATGCAGGGAGTCGATGGCTTTGATTCCGATGGTAACGTTGATGCGGATTTTGTCAGTATGGATAAAACCGATCAGATGCTGCAGGATGAAGGTTATGAAAAGGGTGAAGAATACACTGTACGTATCTTTACCAGCCATGAAAATCATGTAGATTCTACATTGATGTTCTTCTGCGATGGAGACCGTGTGGTAATGCAGACAACGGAAAATGTGATCATGTATGATGATATCGATGGTGTCAGCAATGCCCAGGAAGCTGAAGATGTCATTGGTCCGCAGATGGAAGATTATGCAGCACAATATGATGGCGTGGACGGAGTAGTCTATGCACTGACTTATGAAGAAGACCGTGTTCTTGAAAGCATTGAAGTGAATTATGATGAGATCGATATGGAAGATGTACAGAATATCGAAGGCTTCAATTATGAGGGCAGCAAGGATGCTACTTATATCAGCATGAAAAAGACCTTATCAACGTTGAAAAGTCAGGGATATAAAGAATTTACGGATTTCTAATCAACCTATGATATACTATAAGTAATCATATAGGAGGTTTGAACTATGAAAAGATTTATTCGCTTGCTGGCAGGATTATTTCTGGCATTGGCAATGGTAGCTTGTGGTGGAAAAGCAGAAACAACGACAAGAACTTTTACGCAGACTACTAATAATGTTGAATCGACATTGGTGTTCACATGTGATGGGGATAAAGTTGTTAAGCAGACTGCTAAAAATGTCATGAAATACGATGATTTTGGTCTAACAGACAAAGATGAAGCAAAGGAATTGATCGAACCACAATTAGAAGATTATGCGAAACAATACGAAGGTATTGATGGCGTTACATATGAACTGGATTTCCAGGATGACCGCGTGGTTGAAAACATTTCTGTTGACTATACCGTTGCCAGTCTAAGTGATCTGAAAGACATTCAAGGCTTTACAATGGATGACAACGACGGCAAAGCAAACTTTGTGAGCATGGAGAAAACATTGGAAACTCTGGAAGCACAAGGTTACGAAGAGGTAAAATAAACACAAAGACAAAGAAGGATCGTCTGATCCTTCTTTTTTTATTGGAGATGGAGAACGTCTCTGGCATACGCAACGCTTTGGGCTACGCAGTCCTGTTCGTATTGGATCGTTTGTTCGTGTGTTTCCTTGCGGTCGATATAAAGCTCCAGGAAGGCGTGGCCGTTAAAGCCGGCTTGATCCAGGATCTCCTTGACTTTGTTGAAGTTGACCATTCCTTGTCCTAATGGAACCCCATAGATGATATCTCCTGAGGGATCGAGCTTGACGATATAATCCTTGATATGTACTTGTTTGGCATAAGGAGCCAAGGTAGAAACGACTTCTTCGGTCGGTGTAATAAAGCAGGTGGAATTGCACGTATCGATCACAGCTCCGAAATGCGGGTCGTTGACTCCTTCGATGATTGCCTTGACTTCCTGGATCGTGATGACCTTGGTATTTTCAATACCAATCTCTACACCATATGCATTTGCAATCTGCATCAGCTTTTTCATCGTCTCTATACCATTTTGAACTTGTTTGTCAAGATTGGTTGTACGGTCCATATCCCAGCCGACCCGTAATATTTTGGCACCAAGCAGATGACAGATCTCCAGCATTCTTTTAAAATATTCTTGATCGACGCCACGGGCTCCGACCTCAACGTCTATTTTTTCTTTGTCCAGATGTTCTTTGATTTCCAGTATCTGTGCATCGCTTAATGTGTGAAGCTCGATATTGTTGCATAAAAGTACAGCATGCAGCTTAAACCGAACGCACTGGTCGATCAATGCATGCACATCCATCGGATCCTTTGGTCGATAATAAGGGCGTCCTATGGCCCATCGATAAGCAAAAGATCCCATTCCCAGTTTCATTATGATTCCTCTTTTCTTTTTTCATTATATTAAAAAGGATGAGAATTTAACATATGAAAAATGAGTATTTGTATATCCTATTAAATTGATTCCACTATTTCTTTTTTTTATGGAATACTGTAAAATAACAAGTTGAAGTAGGTGAGAATATGGATTATATGAAAGAAGCAATCCGTTGTCATAAAGAATGGAACGGAAAACTGGAAACAGTTCCGAAGATGAAAATTGAAACAAAAGACGATTTGTCTGTTGCGTACACACCGGGTGTTGCGGCCCCTTGTTTGGAAATTGCCAAGGATCCAGCATTGAGCTACACATACACCGGAAGATCCAATACTGTGGCGGTCATCAGTGATGGTTCGGCTGTCCTGGGTTTGGGAAATATCGGAGGACTGGCCGGCATGCCGGTCATGGAAGGAAAGTGTGTTCTATTTAAAGCCTTATCTGGGCTGAACGCCATCCCTTTATGTCTGAATACACAGGACACGGATGAAATCGTTAAAATCGTACAGGCGCTGGAGCCTAGCTTTGGCGGTATCAATCTGGAGGATATCGCAGCGCCTCGCTGTTTTGAAGTAGAAGCAAGATTAAAAGAAACGATGCAGATCCCGGTATTCCATGATGATCAGCATGGAACGGCGATTGTTGTATGTGCAGCCTTGGTCAATGCGCTGAAGATCGTGAAAAAAGATGATCCAACGATTGTGATCAATGGCGCCGGTTCCGCCGGTTGCGCTATTGC
This sequence comes from Faecalitalea sp. UBA4312, assembly GCA_002394635.1. GTDB lineage: Bacteria > Bacillota_I > Bacilli_A > Erysipelotrichales > Erysipelotrichaceae > UBA4312. The sequence goes on along the minus strand of DGUK01000022.1, from coordinate 5,729 downwards.
CAAGCTGATCCTGGATATGGGATTGGGACAGGTGATCCTGTTAAACAGCAAAGGCATCCTGCACGAGGGAATGAAATTATCTTCTATGCAGAAACAACTGATGCCGCGCATCAATCCAAACCACATTCAGGGGGGCTTGAAAGAAGCTATTGCTGATGCCGATGTATTTATCGGTGTCAGTGTCGGACACATTCTGACCAAGGAAATGGTACAGACGATGCATGAGGATGCCATCGTATTGGCTATGGCTAATCCGATCCCGGAGATTGAACCGGAGCAGGCTCTGGCCGGCGGGGCTCGTATTGTCGGCACCGGACGGAGCGATCATCCGAACCAGATCAACAATCTTCTGGCATTCCCCGGCATTTTTAAAGGTGCCATGGATGTCAGGGCCCGTTGTATCAACGAACCGATGAAACAGGCGGCTGTCATGGCAATCGCTTCCTTGGTCAAGGAAGAACAGCTCAATGAGCAGCACATTATTGCCTCAGCATTGGATGCCGGAGTGGCAGATGTTGTGGCGAAAGCAGTAGGAAAAGCTGCAATCGATTCAGGCGTCTGCGGTGAGTAACTATGGAAAAGGTAGGATTGGTCGTTGAAGGCGGTGGAACCAAAGCCGCCTATTCAGCCGGTGCATTAAAGTGTTTTCTGGAACATAAGATTTATACGCCCTACGCTGTCGGTATATCCGCCGGCAGTGAGCTGTTGACATCGTATGTAGCCAGACAGACACATCGTATGGAAATCACCGGTATTGATGCGCCTTGTCAGAAAGGCGTTGTCGGATTACGGCCCTTGATCAAGGAGCGCAGTGCTTTTGGGATCGAGGCAACCTATCAGTTTATTGAATCGCAGGCTCCTTTAGATCTGGAGGCTCTGCATTCTAGTTCCACCAAAATGGAAATAGGTCTGTATGATGTGAAAACACATGAGGTTCGTTATTATGACCAGTCATATGTGGATAAAGAACAGACATTGGTGCGGGCAAGCTGTGCTTTGCTGATCCTTTGTCCGACCTATCAGTTTTTAGGTAGAGAAGTGATGGATGCGGGCCTGATCGATATGATCAGCATCTGCCAGAGCATTTACCATGGAAATGAAAAACATATCATACTGTCGACCAAGGAAGAAGGTTATGTGCGCAAACCGGCTCCGAGCTATCAGTTGTGGCTGGCTAAGCATATGTATCATGATGATCATATTGTAGAAGATCTCAGAAAACGTCATGAACGGTATAATGAGCAATGGGCCGTCATCGAAGAACTGAAACAGGAGGGCAAAGCTCTCGTTCTGCGGCCGAGCAAGGATCTTGGAGTAACCCGCTATACAACGGATCCGGCTAAATTGCGACCATGGTTCCAGTTAGGTTATGATGAAACGGAAGCCCGTATAGACGAAATCAAAGCGTTTTGCGGGATAGAATAAAGAATCCTTTAGGAGAATATGGTACAATAATTCTATGAAAAAATTTTTATACAGATTCATATTGTTGATTTGTATCGGCGTATTTGGATTCAGCGCTTATCAGCTGTATACAATTTATGCTGAAAAACATCAGGTAGAAAAAGAAAACAACACATATACGGAAATGGCAACATCGAAAAAAGAGGATCATAAAGAACTGGATCCGGACTGGGAAGCCTTACGTGCGGAAAACGGCGAGATTATCGGCTGGATCTATGTACCGGACTGTGGGGATATTTCCTTTCCGGTCGTTCAAACGACGGATAACTCATATTATCTGAATCATACGGTCAGTCGTGCCGATAATATCCGGGGTGCTATATTCCTGGATTATGCAGCCGATCCGTATTTCACGGACGATAATTCCATTATTTATGGACATTCGGTTGACGAAGGTGGAATGTTCACCGATCTGAAAAAGTTTGCGGATGAATCGTATTTTGATTCTCATCCGAATTTCTACTTGTTGACGCCGTCCGGTAACTATATCTGTCACGTATTTGTCTTTTCCAAGACGACGGATTCGTCCGTATACTATACAACCAATTTCGGGGATTATCCGGAAGAAGTGATTGAAAATATGCGTGCTCAGGCTACATATTACAATGATGTGGATACCAGTCTGCCGATGGTGACATTATCCACTTGTAATCTGGACTATGGTTTTAACAGCGATCAGCGTTATGTTCTGGTCGGCGTTTTAGAACCAACGGATGAGCCGATTATGTTAGAAGATTAACTGGAGATAGTTTTGATAAGGTTTTTATTATGAGAATTTGTATTGTAACAGGCGGAACAGGGGGTCATATTTATCCGGCACTTGCGTTGGCGGATTCTTTTCGACGCCTTTATCCGAAATGTAAAATATTGTTTATAGGAAATGATGACCGTATGGAGGCTAGCGTCATACCGGCTGCCGGTTACGACTTCAGATCCCTGCATACATCCGGTCTGGTGGGAAATATCATCCAAAAAGGCCGGGCTGTTGCACAGCTGGTGAAAGCACGCGGCATTGCCAAGGGATATCTGCGTGATTTTGCCCCGGATATCGTGATTGGTTTTGGTGGCTATGTCAGTGCCCCGGTTATGATGGCAGCAGCAGCTTTGAAGATCCCGACTATGATCCATGAACAGAATTCCATTGTCGGTAAATCCAATCAGCTGGTTATGAATAAAGTGGATGCCATCGTTACGTGCTATGAAAAATGTGAAGAGGTGTTTCCGAAAGAGAAGGTACACCTGTTGGGAAATCCGCGGGCTACTACCGCAAAAGAGTCGGTTTTCGATCCGGATTATTTTGCATCTTTAGGATTGGAACCGGGGAAGAAGACGATCTTGATCATGATGGGCTCATTGGGCTCAAGCAGTGTCAATGAGCTGATGACCAATGCGCTAAAGAATCTGGATCCATCTTTACAGTTTATTTACGCTTGCGGAAAAGACAACAGTGAGAATCTGCACTTGTTTGATGACCAGCCGGCTGTACATGTCGTGGATTTTGTCGATTCGTTAAAAGTATACAAGGGCATTGACGGATTGATTTGTCGGGCCGGGGCAACGACCATTGCGGAATTGACCAGTCTTGGGATTCCGGCCATCTTGATCCCATCACCTTATGTGGCAAACAACCATCAGTTTTACAATGCCAGCGTCCTTGTGGATGCCGGAGCTGCCTCTATGATCGAGGAAAAAGATTTAAATGAAAAGACCTTGCATGATGCGATAGAAAATCTGTTTCTGGATCCGGAGCAATGGGAGAAAACGGCGCAGAATGCCCGTAAGCTCGGCAAGCCGGCGGCAGCCTATGATATTATACGATTATGTGAATCACTAATAAAATAGTAGGAGTGAGAATATGGATATATTAAACCGATTGGAAACGTATGCAAAGGTTCTGAGCCAGGAACCAATGCGGAAACATACCACATATCATATTGGTGGTAATGTCGATTACTATATATACCCGAATGATATATTAGCTTTGATGAATGTGGTGGATTTGTTAAAAGAACAACAGATTCCTTTTCATGTATTAGGCAGAGGATCCAACGTTCTTTTTGGCGATGAGCCCTATCATGGAGCCATAATCAATTTAGATAAAACATTCAATGATTATTATATTGAAGAAAATGGAAAGGTGACCGTACAGGCTGGATGCTCGATCATCAATCTGGCTGTGGAAACCGCCAAACGAGGCTTATCCGGACTCGAGTTTGCCAGTGGTATCCCGGGCTCTGTAGGGGGAGCCTTGTTCATGAATGCCGGGGCTTATAAGTCGGATATGTCGGCTGTCGTTACGGAAGTTTGTGTCTACAAGGACAATTCGATCGTATGGCTTTCGAAAGAACAGCTGGAGTTCGCTTACCGTCATTCCATTTTTCAAAAACAGCGTGACTGGGTAATCTTAGCCTGTCGTATGCAGCTGAAACCGGCCAACGTCTATGAGATCCAGGCTTTGATAGAATCACGACGTCAGCGTCGTATTGCCAGTCAGCCATTGGATAAACCATGTGCCGGCAGCGTGTTCCGTAATCCAAAGCAGATGCCTGCATGGAAGATCATTGATGAGATGGGGTATCGGGGCTATCAAATCGGCGGAGCCCGTATATCGGATAAGCACAGCAATTTTATTGTAAATGAAAACGATCAGGCCACAGCACACGATGTAATGGCATTGATCGAAATGATCAAAACACAAGCCAAAAAAGAATTTGATATCGATCTGATCACAGAAGTGGAGCAGTTGAATTGGAAAAAGTAAAAAAGAAAAAGAAGAAACATCCGATGACCTTGCGTTCGAGTGCAATCGTCAGTGCTATATTATTGATTCTGTCAAGCTTTCTTGTTTATTATTTTTCTTTTGACTCACAGGCGCATGTCTTAAGCTGCACTGGAAATTATTATCTGACAGACTCTCAGGTCTATGACCTGGCACAGGTGGATACCAATACCAGGCTGTGGCTGGTGCCTAGCCGTCTTTTCTCGCATCGCATCAAGGAAATGCCACTGGTAGATTCTGTGAAGATCCATAAAAAACAAGGAAAACTGCAGTTTGAAGTCAAGGAAAAGACTGTCATCGGCTATTATGTCAAAGACAATCAGAACTACATGGTGAC
>DGUK01000022.1:0-925 GCA_002394635.1 Faecalitalea sp. UBA4312 | reverse complement strand
ATTGCGGAAATGGTTCCATACCAAACATCTTTTGATGACAATATGATTAAAATGACCATGCAGGATGGCAATGTCGTATATACCAATATCAGCAGTTTGATCATGATGTCAAAATATCAGGCGATGTTGACAGAGCTTCATGGGAATTATGTCTGTCTGCTTCTGGATGCTTCCAATTCAGCAATTGAAAAAGTGAATTGTGATGATCTTAATTCAACCACAAAGGATAAAGAAGAAGAGCAGAAGGAAAAGAAGACGAAAAAGAAAAAGACAGACCAGAGCGAAGAGGATACAGAACCGAAAGAGACGCAGGAACAAAAACCTACGGAACAAACCGAACAGGAGCCTGAAGTGGATGCGGAAGGCTGGACATACGATGAATCTACAGGTTTGTATTACAACATCTATTCCGGTCTGTATGTTGATCCAAGCAGCGGAATCCAGTATGTCTGGAATGAAATGACACAGACATTTGATGTATACACAGATACGACCGATATCTATAGTGGGTATGAGGACTATTCGCAGCAAGGTATCTATGCGGATCCATACGCGACATATGATTATTATGGGCAGATCGACCCGTATACCGGAATCTATTATTAATGAGAGGAAAGCATCTTTCCTCTTTTTTTTACATCTCTAAATTATGTATAATAGACTTAACAATCAATAGGGAGAAAAGCGTATGGAACAACTATTTACCAATGATATTATATTGGCATGGCTACAATACTTTGCGAAAAACACAACAGTCGATCTGGAAAAGGTGAAAATGATCGATATCTCTCGAAAGAACAAAAATGTCATTCCAACCGTAGAAAGCCATCGGTCGGTCCTGGTGTTTACAGAAGCTGGAAATCAGGACATCTTCTATAACATGTGGAATGCAGGTCTGGGGGATTGCGATGTATGGTATAACGAA
>DGUK01000100.1 GCA_002394635.1 Faecalitalea sp. UBA4312 | reverse complement strand
ATCCAGGACGGTAATCTCTTCGATATCCTCGGTTTCGATGGTATAGGTAGTCCAGCCTTCCTTGGCTACGATTACATCATTATTCACCTGGATATCGATTGGTCCGGATCCAAACAGGATCCCGAAAAACGGCAAAGCAGCAAGAAGGAGAATGGTAAAGCCCATAAAGATCTTGCCGGCCGGTCTAGCCATATTGATCGTAGAGTTCATTCCGATCCGCTCGTTGATGATCAAGCGGCTGTCATCGGGATTGTAGTAAAGAAAACCGCCGATCCAGTGTGCATCATCATCGACATACCAGTCGGTGCCGCTATCCTTTGTCAGTCGTTCTTGAATGGTGCGCATCCGCATTTCAATGCGAATGCTTAAGACGACCATGATCACCGTTATGGCAATCATGAGCAACAAGGCTGCTTTCGGGTACTGAAAAGATAAAGTCATACATAAAGAAACACAAGCCATCAAATATGTCATCAGAATCCATATCTTTGACCAGTTGTATTTGCGGATCTGTGTTAAAGCCCGGGTGAGCTCAATATTGCTATCCACCATCTCCGCTTTGTTGCGATAGAGATAACGATAACCAAATGCCATCGCAGCACATAGAACAGCCATAATCGCCGACAAGATCCAAAAATCATGATCATACAGGCCCGGTACCAGACAAGCAAGAACAGCCGGAACAAAGACCCATGGCGAAACCCAGCGATCATCCGGCAGAGCGCGTGTATCGACTATCACTTGTCTTTGCGCTTGCACCCAGTCGTTTTTCTCTTTGATTTCCATCAGTTTCTGGTGGGAAAGAATCAATGGGATGTATGGAAGTATGATACACAGATCGATCCATGTCCCCCAGAAAGCCATCATGGTCTCGGTATTGGATATAAGCAGGCAGGGCCCGATCAATGCCAGCAAAAACAGACAACCGGCAATTTCTCTTCTTTTAAAACGGGCCAGCTCGTTTAGTACATCGGGGTTTTCTCTGGCCTGGGATGGAAGTGTCACACCTAAAACGATATTCTTTTTAAACTTGGTTTGATTCAATAACAGATAGACCTGTAAAGGGGCAATCCAAAAAACGGACAGCCATAGGATGTTTTTTATCATACATTGTCTCCTTGATCATAGAGTGTTTCACATAACAATAAAATGTCTTCTTTTTTCATTCCGGATAAGCGAAGTTCGGAAATACGCAATTTTAATTCTTTCATCGTTTCTTCGCTGACAGAAACAGATTTACCACTGGCTACGGTAGCTCCATGACGGCGGTCCGTAACAATATATCCTTCTTGTTTCAACATCTGATACGCCTTTGAAACCGTCATCATATTAATACCGCTTTCTTCTGCCAAAGAACGGATCGTCGGCAACTTCTCACCGGGATTTAGTCTTCCCTGGGCAATTGCGATCACAATCTGATTCCGCAGCTGCATGTACAAAGGTACATGGCTGGAAAAATCGAACGTAAGGATCATATTATTGCCTCCTTTGTATTATACACTGTAATGCATAATATGCAAAAAGTCAATAAAATAACGACCAGGATAATAAGAAGCTGCTTACCATGGATCCATAAGATGTCGACGGTTTAGAGGGAAGAGGACCTATAAAAAAAGCCTGTCACGATGACAAGCTATTGTTTGCAGCCCCAGACGGCAATGTATTCGCCTTGTCCTTTTTCAAAGGCTGTACGATGGAATCCTTCCGCTTTTAATTGGGCTTTTAAAGTCTGTGGTTCATAGACCACGAAGTGACCGTCTATGTTCGGACGCGGTGTACTCGGATTGCTGCCCTCACACAGGATCAGAAACAGCCCACCAGGTTTTAAGACACGATGGATCTCCTGCAGAGCTTTGGATAGATCCGGCCAGAAGTAGATAGTCTCCACGGCTGTGACCAGATCATACAGATTGTCTCCATAGGGAAGATCCGTAACATCTCCCTGGGAAATGAATACTTGTTTATATAGGTCCTTCTGGTTTGTCTGACAAGCCATCTTCACGCTGATGGGGGAATAGTCGATCCCGTTGATATGACTGTTGGCAGAATATCCTAACATATCCCGGATCGTGGCTCCGCCACCGCAGCCAACATCCAGAATGTACATGCCCTCTTTCCAGTTTACAAAGGAAAGGCCCCAGTCACGTAATGGCTTATGGGACGCGTTCATGCGTTCCAGCATCTTTTCACCGGCCGGACCGGTCGGTTTGGCTGGATTTCCTGTGATATCACTCATGAGTTTCCTCCTTGGTTTCAATATATTCACCTTCGATAATATTGTTGTCACGGCAATGTTTTCGATACGAGCGGTGACCTAACAAGGTAAAGACACCTTCAATGATCAAAAGGATGCCGCCAAAACGCATAACGGTGCGAACGGATTCAATCGGATGAACGACCAGAACAATTCCAATCACAAGAACGATCACAGCATACAATAAGTTCCCGACCCATCGCGGATATTGGTTTACACGGTAAATATGAGAACCGGATAGATGCAGGATGCCGTTGAAGACCATGACAAGGCCGATGATCCGGGAGCAGGCGCTGAGAAAGCCGGCCGGATTCCCGGTCAGATAGGATCCTAACAGGATACATGGAATCACAATGATCAGGATGGATGCATCAAAGCTATTGGTCAATAAAGGAATCGCAAGATTACCGATCCCGATCGCAATCAGGATCCCGCCGATGATACGAACAGCCGTGCTCAAAATATGTACGTTCAATACCATGAAAGCGACACCCATCAAGATGTAGAACAAAGACAATACGATGATTTCTTTACTGTCTTGTCGAAATAACTGCTTCATAAAAACACCTCACTATTGCCTAATATTATACATCAAAAGATACTGTTTGCTCATCGTTTTTATTCAGAGTATACTTAAGAAGAGGTGATAAAAATGCGCGCAGTTGTACTGTTGGATAACGGATATGAAGAACTAGAAGCCATGGGGCCGATTGCCCTGTTACGCCGTGGTGGTGTAGATGTGGACGTCGTACGCGTACAACCGGAGGATGTGACCGGTCGTTTCGGTATCATGTATACACCGACTATTTATATGAAAAACTATGATTTCGATCAGGCGGATTGCTTGATCTTGCCGGGGGGTCCTCAGCATTTGACTTTACGGACCAATCCGGATGTCCTGAAATTGATCCATGTGTTTGCAGACACAAAAAAGATCTGTGCTATTTGTGCTTCCCCGACGATCCTTGGTCAGGAAGGCTTGTTGAAAGGACGGAAGTATACATGCTTTACATCATTGAATGAAGATTTCGGTGGTGAATATGTAGATGCCTATGCAGTGACGGACGGAAATATGGTTACCGGGCGTTCCGCTGCGGCAAGCATTGAATTTGCGTTTGCCGTCCTGGAACTTTTATGTGGAAAAGAACATACGGACAAAGTAAAGGCATCGGTATACTACCAATAAAGATTGACGAAAGATATTTTTTATCGATACAATAGATAAGTATTTCAAGGAGTGAAAAATATGGGAAAAAAAGTACGTGTCTTTTTAATGCGTATCATTGCAATCTTGATTGTGGTTGTCATGGTGGGCTCTTTAGGATCCAGCCTTTTCTACAACAAGAAAGATAACGCAAAGGAAGAACAAACAGAAGAAAAAACAGCATCAAAATATACGTTTGTCAATGACAATGCTAAATTTCATCTGGATGCCATCAACCAGGATCTGTTATTACCAAAGGGATGTTCTTTGCAGGAAAAGCTGAAAAACGAAGAAACCGGTGCTTTATCCTATAATTACGGACAGTTTGATATTGATGGGCATACGTTTGCGTTGTTGATTTCCACCATGGAAAGCAGTAACGGCGGTAAATTTGATGATATGCAGCTCTATGAAATGGATGTTCTTGCAGATGGTCTGAAAGAAGCTGAGTATGAAAATACCAATCAGCTGTTGTTCCAGGGAGAACAAAAAGACTATATGGAAACAGTGAAAACGATTTTTGATGCGGGGAAGGAAATCCCTTACCAGATCGATTATTCCATCTATGACCTGGAAG
>DGUK01000025.1 GCA_002394635.1 Faecalitalea sp. UBA4312 | reverse complement strand
GATAACGGAGTAAAAGCTTTTCCGGCCCTTGAGCTGGCCCATCGTCTGGGGATCGAGACAATCGTAACCGATCACCATACCCTGGAACAGGAGGTCCCGTGTGATCTTCTGGTTCATCCCACGTTAATGGAAGATTCTTTCCATACGTTATGTGGTGCTGGTGTTGCCTATGAATGTATGCGAGCTCTAGGGATGGATACCACGGATATGTTGGAACTGGCGGCGATTGCCAGCATCGGAGACATGATGATCGTGACCGGTCAGACCCGGGCTTTGATCCAACAGGGGCTGAAATCGTTAAATCATACACACAATCACCATATCTTTGAATTAGCTAGTGACAGAGAATTGAATGAAGTCAGTGTAGCATTTCAGGTTGTACCGAAGCTCAATGCGATTGGCCGGCTGAGCAACCTGGCTAATGTCAATAATGTCGTACGATATTTTCTGACGGAGGATCTTCGCGATATAGTGGCTTTCCGTAATCAGATTACCGAAGTGAATAATTTACGAAAGCGATTAAGTGATGAAATGCTCAAACATGCCAGAACAAAATGTTATGCCAATGAAGATGTTCTATTGATAATGGATCCAAGTTATCATGAAGGAATTATTGGGCTGGTTGCCGGATCTCTTTGTTCTCAAACCGGCAAACCAGTCATCATTATGACAAAGACACCGGAAGGATACAAGGCTAGTATGCGGGCCCCGGATGGATTTGACTGTATGGATTTTTTAGGACAGTATCCATCCTATGTCGCTTATGGAGGACATAAACAGGCCGCCGGCTTTACCGTGTCTTTGAACGAATATGAGATGTTTCGCGGTTATGTTCGCAAAAGAGCTATGTCTTATCAATGGGAACCTGTTCCATTCTCTTCTTTACCAATTTGTATGGAGGAATTATCCATTGAAGCCATAGAGAGCCTGGATGAATTACGCCCTTTCGGTCCTGGATTTATCTGTCCACACTTTGAATTGAAGCATCCGGATATCAAATCATTTTATATGTTTCAAAACGGAAAACATGGAAAATATACATTAAGTAATGGAATCCAGTGTATGCGTTTCAATCAGTCGGAGGCGGACAGACAGAATGCCAATCGTTCGGTATCCAGTTTTATCGGAAATCTGCAGGTGAGTGAATACCGTTCAAAAAAGCAGGCAACTTTCATTATAGAGCAAACAAAATATGATGAATGAAATCTTTAAATTATAAAGTTGATATTGTAAAATAACAATATGATAGAAAGAGGCTCAACTTATGGATATTAAAGAACACATTGCTAGTATTGAAGGCTTTCCAAAAGAAGGAATCATTTTTAGAGATGTAACTCCGGTTCTGCAGGATCCGGAATGTTTACACTATGTTACCAAGGAGCTTGCTGCTTTTGCCGAAAAACAAGGAGCGGACATCGTTCTTGGACCGGAAGCACGAGGTTTTATGTTTGGTGTGCCGGTAGCTTTGGAAGCGAATCTCCCGTTTGCACCAGTTCGTAAACCAGGTAAACTGCCTAGAGCTGTATTTACACAGACATATGATCTGGAATATGGACAGGATACTTTATGTATTCATACCGATGCAATCAAGCCGGGACAGAAGGTCATTATTGTGGATGACTTATTGGCAACCGGTGGTACAGTTGGAGCCATGATCAAAATGGTCGAAAAGATGCAAGGCATCGTTGTTGGGTGTGCCTTTGTCATCGAACTGGATGATTTACACGGAAGAGATCGTTTAGGTAATGTTGAAATTTGTGCATTAACGCATTACAAAGGAGAATAATCTTTAAAAACAAGAAAAGAAAGGAGGGATTATGATGTCTAGTAAAGCGGAAGTTACTTATGAACAATGCATGGAACACGTTAAACAGTACATTCATAATCCCGACAATATTCAACTGATTCAGGATGCCTATGAATTTGCCAAGGATAAACATGAGGGACAGTTTCGAAAGAGCGGTCAGCCCTATGTTACTCATTGTATACAGGTAGCCGATACGTTAGCACAAATGCCTTGCGGCCCGTCAACGATTGCGGCCGGTTTTTTACATGATACGGTGGAAGACTGCTGTGATGTAACGGAACAGACGATTACAGATCTTTTCGGTGAGGAAATTTCCATGCTGGTCAGCGCGGTAACCAAAATCGGTAAGATCAAATTACAGGATGAGGAAGATTATCAGGCCAGCAACCATCGGAAACTATTTATTGCAATGGCAAAAGATATACGAGTCATCTATATTAAATTGGCAGACCGTCTGCATAATATGCGGACACTGCAGTACATGCGGCCAGATAAACAAAAACGGATATCCAGAGAAACGCTGAGTGTTTATGCACCAATTGCGCATCGTCTAGGTATGAATGAGATAAAGAGTGAACTAGAAGATCTATCTTTCAAATATCTGCATCCGATCCAGTATGAAGAAATCAAAGAACTGGTAAAGAAAAGGGAAAGCGAAAGAGACGAACAGGTACAGGTGATGATCAAGGATATCCAAACAATTTTGGATACGTATCACATTCCTCTGCGCATATTTGGCCGTAGCAAGCATTTTTATTCCATCTATAAGAAGATGACCCAGAAAAACAAGCGTTTTGAAGAAATCCTGGATTTGTACGCTATACGTATTGTTACGGATTCGGTTGTTCATTGTTATGAAATTCTAGGGTATATTCATGCGACATACCGGCCGATCCCGGGACGATTCAAAGATTATATCGCTATGCCAAAGGCAAATCTATATCAATCTTTGCATACCACCATTGTAGAGGCTGCTCACGGAAATATCTTTGAGATACAGATCCGTACAGAGCAGATGGATGAAGTTGCTGAACGTGGTGTTGCAGCACACTGGAAATATAAGGAATCCAGTGGAAATGAAAATCGGCAAAAAGACATTGAGGATTCATTGGCCTGGTTCCGTGATTTTTCATTAATGACGGATGAAGATAGTACCGATGCCAAAGAGTATATGAATGTTTTACAAAGAGATATCTTTGAAGCAAATGTATACTGTTTGACACCAAGGGGACGTGTTATCACCTTGCCACCGGATTCTACACCTATTGATTTTGCCTATCGTATTCATACTGATGTCGGACATAAAACTGTCGGAGCCAAGATAAACGGAGCGATAGCGCCTTTGAATACGCCATTGCACAATGGTGATGTTGTTGAGATCTTGACAAATAATCATTCACAGGGACCAAGTGCAGACTGGATCAAAATCGTTAAAAGCGGTCATGCCCGTAACAAGATCCGTTCCTTCCTTCAAAAGAAGGACAGGGAAAACCGAAAAGAGGAAATAAAGCAGGGCCAGCAAATGCTGGAAAACGAATTCCATCGTCTGAATCTGGATGAAAAACTTTTGGATCCAAAGCGGGTGGAGTCGATCATAGGGTCTTTATCTTTTAAGAATCTGGATGATTTTTATATTGGGATTGCCAAGAAAAGAGTGTCGATCCAAGCTGTTGTCGAGCGTTTGGCGAAGAATCAACCGAAAAGCCTGGCTGATGAAGAAATCATCAAGATGTATAATAAGTCCGGAGCGCGCTATGCCTCCAGAAATGAATCCGGTGTAATAGTACCTGGAATTGATTCTATTCAGGTGAGCCTGGCTAATTGTTGTTCACCAATTCCCGGAGACGATATTATCGGGTATATTTCACAAGGACACGGAGTCAAGGTACATCGTATGGAATGTCCGAATATATCCAGGGAAGCCAAGCGTCTTATTCCGGTACAATGGGCCATTGATGTAGATGACCATATGTATGATGTGAGGCTGACCATTTATAGTGATGATCGTACGTATTTGCTCAGTGATATTATCACGATTGTCCAACAATATAATGCGACATTAAAGCATGTGGATTCCGGCATTGACAGCAACAGCCTGACAGCGACGACGCATTTGGATCTGTCCGTTCGAAATGCCGAACACTTACGAATGATCATGGTGAATCTAAAAAAGATCCGCAGTATCCACAGCGTGGAACGCGTTACAAAATAAAACAGACAGAAGGATTGGAATTCTGTCTGTTTTTGCGTTTATATAGGATAAAAAAGGAAGCATAAATCAATCAATCGTTGTGCTTCTTTCTTTTCTGGAGCTCTATCTTAATAAATACGATTCGCGAAAGGATTTCGCGAAAGACGTGTTTCAGGCGATGTTCCGGATACCATGCGGCACTATAATCTGTAAAGAACCGGGAGGCAATCGCACAGGCGCGCCGGGCATGGGTCCCGCTGGTCAAGATCAATACACTATGATCTTGGATGATTTCCTTGGAAAAGGTAAAGTTTTCAAAGGTATTCGTTGAGCGGGTTTCACAAAGGATGGGAATATTGATTTGGGAAAGAATGTATCTTTCCATTTCCTTGGATTCCACATATTGATTTTTAACAGCTCCACCTGTAATGACAAGCGTATTGTAAGCCTTCCGGTTGTATTGATCGATGGCAAGCTGGCATCGCTTGATCTGGCTGGTACGCATGGAGCCATCATCGTGACAAGGACATCCCAGCAGCAAAGCATAGTCATACGTTTTCTTTCGCCTTGGTATCGGTGGGAAATAGTATCGATAGATGGCCGCCGGAACCAGAACGACCACAAGCAAAACAAGGATCAT
>DGUK01000086.1 GCA_002394635.1 Faecalitalea sp. UBA4312 | reverse complement strand
ACGGAACAACCAACTTCATTATGACCGAGATGTCGGAAAAGGGTGCAAAATACGAGGATGTATTAAAAGAAGCGCAGGAACTAGGCTATGCGGAAGCGGATCCGACCGACGATGTCGAAGGGTATGATGCCGGTAGAAAGATCGCAATCCTAACTTCATTGATCAGCGGAAAATTTGTGCCGTTTGAAAAAATCCATATCGAAGGGATTTCCAAGATTACCGTAGAAGATATGAAATATGCACATGCCTTACATAGAAATATCAAGCTGCTGGCGATGTCTAAAAAAGAAGGCGATACCTATGGATGTATCGTTGCTCCGTTTATGCTGGATGAAACGCATCCTTTGCAGAGTGTCAATGGTGTATTCAATGCGGTTTTTGTGGTTGGTAATGCGTTAGGAGATTCCATGTACTATGGCAGTGGAGCCGGTTCTATACCGACAGCCAGCGCTGTAGTAGGAGATATAGTAGATGTCGCAAAGAACTTGGACAGAAATCTGCCATTTATCTGGACAGACCAGGAACTGGAACTGTACGATTTCGGACAGATGGAAAACCGTTTCTTCGTTCGTGTGAAAAATGAAACCGGCATCGATCAGATTGAAAAGATCTTCGGCAATGTGGAAATCATTGATGAACTGGAAGGCGAATACGGATTTGTGACTGCCTTGATGAAGGAAAGTGAAATGGAAGAAAAGTTGGCAGATCTGAATGGTGTAATCACTAGGATCCGTTGGAACTGATAAAAGGAAGGCTCGATATCATCGGGCTTTTTTTGTTGGGAATTCTTTGAGAAGGATTGTAAACGTATATATACAATAATAAATAATGGAGGAAACATAATTTAAGAAAAAGAAAGTAATACGTAGAAAAGGATGTCACAGAGACATCCTTTTTTATACCCAAAAGTGAACATAAAGACCCAAAATAACACAATAGAAAATCCCATCCGGCCAATGGATGGGATTCCTTATATACGGTAAAATCGTATCCAGTCTAGTTAGCGGAGAGGATTATATGGATTCGATTTAGACCCGAGATCATGAGTATAGACCGATACTGAACAAGAACGCAATAACTACGGATAACGGTCCAGTAACAACACGGCTGTACAATACAGCAGGAACACCTAATGTGATCGTATCCGGTTCAGCTTCTCCTAAGGACAAACCAACTGGTACGAAGTCACAACCTACCTGTGCATCGATAGCGAACAATGCTGGCAATGCATACTGAGCAGGGATATGTCCCTTCGCGAACTCAGCCCCTAACAAGGTACCGACAACCTGTGCGATAACGGCACCAGGTCCTAGGATCGGTGACAAGAAAGGCAGCCCGCAGACAAAGGAAATCACTAACATTCCCGGCAGGGTCGACGCAAACGGTGAAATGGTGTTTGCGATAACGTTTCCTAAACCGGAAGCAGTGATAATACCCAACAATGTCGATGTAAACGCCATGAATGGCAGGATATTACGGATAACCGTATCAATGGATTCACGTCCAGCCGCAAAGAATTTATTAACGACTTTACCAACACCGATACCAACACGAGTGATAACACCAGGTTTCTTTCCGTCTTCAACAGCTGGTTGCTGGGTAGCTTCCGTCTGTGCATCGGCTGCAGCCATTTCTTCAGCAGCTGTAGCAGCTGCCGGCACATTGGTTTCATCCGTATAGCTCAAATTAGCTTCCTTAACGTCAGATACATAGATATCTTCTGTAATGTACATAGCTAATGGGCCAGCCTGTCCGACTGGTTCAACGTTCACAGTCGGGATACGTTTACGAGGGTAAACACCACAACGAGCTGTACCACCACAGTTAACAACCGCAACGGCTACTTTTTCATCCGGAACAGTTGTCGAGAATCCGTCAACCAATTCACAACCAGTCATTTCAGCGATTTTCTTAGCAATCGGGCTGATCTGCTGGCCGGTTACACACAATACGACGTTTTTTGTTTCATTCGGTTCTATGATCAATGGTCCACCAAAACCGGCTGGCCCCTTCGTGATCTTAATATTTCTGTAAGCCATATTCATTCCTCCTACTTCTTAATTCCTGCCAAACGGAAATAAATTTTTTCCGTTATGATTCCTCGAAGCAGACACATGATGATACCAACGATGAAATAGCGAACCGCCAGGTCGGTAAGTGGCAGATTTAACTGTTGGATACCTTGGGCAATACCCATGTAAACGAACAATTCACCGGCATTTCCATGTGGGAATAAACCAGTTACTGGATGGGCAAAGGTTGCCACAACGTCAAACATAGCTGGTTTATACTTTTCATCACAGAAGCGCATAATGGAATAGGCCATAGGGTTAGCCAGGAACAACAAACCAATCACCGGCATTAATGTATAGCGAAGAACAGCGATATTAGTCAGTTTTGACGCGAAACGATTCACTTTGTCCTCACCCACCAGCTTAATAATGGAATTCATGAAGGTCAACAAGCAGACAACCTGAGGAATAATACCGGTTACCCAGCTTGAAAAAGTGTTTCCACCTTCCGCAAACCAATTCATAAAGCCGGAAGTAATGTTTACAATAACATCCATAATTTCTCTCTTTCTATTATCTTCTGATAAAAATTCTATGAAGTGGATCCATCATAAGAATCAATATATTGATATAAATAATGTTAACAATCATCTTGATACAAAAATACCCAAAAACGATATTATTTAACTAAAAATGAACAATCCTAAAAGCCATGTATGAGCCTTTTCATTTAAAAGAATCCAAAGTATAATAAAAATAGATCTGACGCAAAGATAAACTAAGCGAAAGATACGAACTGATAAAGCTTTGACAACAAGGTGATCCGAGTTGAAATTGTAAAGATACAAAGATTCTCTGCACTCTGTTGGTGCAGTTTTTTTATAGGAGGCATTATGATCAAATTAGCTGTATATGGAAAAGGCGGTATTGGAAAATCAACGATTACGAGCAATTTAGCTGCCGCTTTTGCGATGCGAGGGAAAAAAGTGATCCAGATCGGTTGCGATCCCAAAGCAGATTCAACTATTAATTTGTTAGGAGGACAGCCATTATTACCGGTAATGGACACTTTACGGGAATATGATGATGTATCCTCTCTGGATGAGATCTCCAGAGAAGGATTTGGTCATGTTCTCTGTATAGAGACAGGAGGACCGACGCCGGGATTAGGATGTGCCGGGCGAG
This sequence comes from Faecalitalea sp. UBA4312, assembly GCA_002394635.1. Taxonomy (GTDB): domain Bacteria; phylum Bacillota_I; class Bacilli_A; order Erysipelotrichales; family Erysipelotrichaceae; genus UBA4312. The sequence continues at coordinate 10,974 of DGUK01000086.1, read as the reverse complement.
GGATACTGGCTACGTTTAATTTATTGGAAGAGCTGGAACTCTTTGAAAGTGTAGAACCGGATGTGGTGTTATATGATGTTTTAGGAGATGTCGTCTGCGGTGGTTTTGCGGCACCGATCCGGGAAGGGTATGCGGAGAAAGTATTGATTGTGACATCTGGAGAAAAAATGGCTTTATATGCGGCTAACAATATCAATACGGCTGTGAATAATTTCGCCGACCGTGGCTATGCTAAAGTATACGGTGTCGTATTAAATCGTAGGAATGTGCCGAATGAATATGAGAAGGTGCAGTCGTTTACACAAGAAGCAGGCATTGACATTGTGGCGGATATTGCCCGCAGCGATGATATCAATACGTATGAAGACCAGGGAATGACGGTGATTGAAGGCGATGCCAGTTTACCAATCAGCCAGGCTTTCTTTGCTCTGGCTGACCGTCTCATTGAGGAAGAACAACATGAAAGCTGTTCATTATAGTGTGCAGCAGCTGTCTGAGCTGGGAAAAGAACAGATACCTGAACCTTTGGTTTATGGATCGTCGTTTATTTACAGTTCTCCGGCTACGCTGGTCTACAATTCACCAGGGGCTCAGGGATTTGGGGTAAAACGGGCGGCTTTGTCCGTACCTGAAAGTATCATGCTGCTGGTGGCACCGGGATGCTGTTCCCGAAATACATCGGCCATTGCTGAAATGCCGGCCTATCAAGATCGTTATTTTTATTTGATGATGAACGAGACCGATTTGGTGACCAGTCGACATCTGAAAAAGATATCGACGGCTATCCGGGAAATTGTTGACAGCTTGGAAACCAAACCGAAAGTTGTCATGATCTGTATTACGTGTGTCGATGCTCTGCTGGCTACAGATATGGAAGCAATCTGTAAGAAAGCCGAGGAGGAAACCGGGGTATTGGTTCGCCCAGTCTATATGTATGCTTTGACGAGGGAGGGGCATATTCCACCAATGGTGTATGTCAGGCGGTCCATTTACTCCATGCTGCAAAAACAAACACGAAAAGCCGACGCGATGAATATTCTTGGATTTTTTTCACCATTGATAGAATCGTGCGAGTTATATACATATTTACAAAAAGCCGGGATCCGGACAATCCGGGAGATTTCCCGATGCACAAACTTTGAACAATACCAGGAGATGTCTCAAGCAAATTTTAATCTGGTGCTCGATGCCCAGGCCCGTTATGCAGCTGCTGATCTGGAAAAACGTTGTGGCATTCCGTATATCGAATGTCGAAGATTGTATCAAGTTGACAAGATCCATTCTCAGTATCAGGCTTTGGCTGGTGTTCTGGGAATTGAGATCGATGATTCTGAACAAATGGAGCAGACGATCCGAACGATCCTGCAATTCCGCGATGCCCATCCAGATCTATGTTTTGCGATTGGAGAAGCGATGAACGGGGATCCATTTGAACTGGCTTATGCGTTGCTACGTTATGGATTCAAGGTATCGGAAATTTATAGCGCTCCAAATAAAGAAAGTTATATTTATATTGATAAGATTTCCAAAATCAGTCCACATACACAAGTATATTCCAATATGGAACCGACGATGTTATATTATGCATCTCATCAAAGCGCGGATGTGGCGATTGGGCAGGACGCATGTTACTACCAGCAGAAGGCTAAACAAATACCCTGGAATGAGGATATCCAGCCTTTTGGCTATGTGGGCTTACAAAAACTCTTTGCACAGCTGAAAGGAGTATGTGGCTGATGAAAGGATTAAGAAAATATTTGACACCGTTTGCGCCGGATCAGTCCGGTGCCACTTCGGTTTTTTATGATATGGGAGGAATCATCGTAATCTGCGATGCCGGTGGATGCACCGGAAATATTTGTGGGTTTGATGAACCGCGTTGGACCAGCCAGAAAAGTGCAATATTCTCAGCTGGTCTGCGTGATATGGATGCTATATTCGGTCAGGACGAGCGACTATTGAAAAAACTACAGTATGTATCTGAGCAGATCAAAGCGAATTTTATTGCTTTGATCGGTACGCCGGTACCGGCTACGATTGGTACGGACTTGCTGGGCATTGAACGTCTGGCCCAAAAGAAAAGCTCAATACCGGTTTTATCTGTGTCGACAACCGGGATGAAGAACTATGATGCTGGGATACAGGAAGCATATCTGGCTTTGTTTCGAAAGCTGGCCGGTAAGACAGCGAATGAGGATCGTGTCGGTGTCATCGGTTGTGTGCCACTGGAACTCGGTCATCTGTCCTGGGCTGGGTTTATCGAAAAGGAATTAAAAAAAACACATAAGAAGGTTTCCATCTATGGGATGGGGGCTTCCTTTGAAGAAGTATGTACTGCGGGAAATGCACAAAAGAATATCGTGGTATCTCCCTCCGGTATACAAAGTGCAAAGTATCTGCAAAAAACATTTGGTACACCGTATGAGGTGGCTTTTCCGGGAGCGGAAAGGCTGGTGAAAGCAGGCCCTTGGCAAAAACCTCTGATCGTTCATCAACAGGTACTGGCAAATTCCTTACGTGAAAGAATACCTACTGCGACTGTTGGAAGCTGGTTCACGATGGATAAGACCTATAAAAAACCGGAGGATGTGCATTTTAAAGAAGAAGATGATTTTGAACAATTTGTAACTTCGCATGATTTTGACTGCATTATTGCCGATGAAGCCATGCGAAAGATCGTTCGTAATTATAAAGGGAAATGGATCTCCTTACCCCATTTTGCGGTATCCGGAAAGCGGGATGTCCTATGATTACCAAGCGAATAAGGATCTATGGCATCGTGCAAGGCGTCGGATTTCGTCCGACTGTCAGTCGTCATGCGATGGCTTGCCAAATTACCGGTACTGTTTCCAATAAAGGACCGTATGTAGAGGTCTATGCGCAAGGGTCGGCTTCGCAGGTGGAGAGGATGATCGAAAAAATTAAAAAGGAACCTCCAAAGCGGGCGGTTCTGTTAAAAGTGGATACAGAAACAGTGGAATCCAAACCATTTGAAACATTTTCTATTATCGAAAGTAAGCGGACCCGGGGAGAAATATTCATTTCTCCGGATATTGCCATATGCGAGGATTGTAAAAAAGAGCTCTATGATCCCAATGATCGACGCTATCTTCACCCTTTTATCAACTGTACGTGCTGTGGACCGAGGCTGACGATTCTGGAATCTTTGCCATATGACCGTGTACGTACCAGCATGAAGGAGTTTCCGATGTGCCCGGATTGTGCCCGGGAGTACTATGATCCGGCCACACGACGATACGATGCCCAGCCGGTATGCTGCAACGAATGTGGACCGCATGTTTTCCTGATGGATAAAGAACTTCGGGATGGGGCGGCGATTACGTATTGCCGAAAAGCTATTTTGGATGGAAAGGTGATAGCTATCAAAGGAATCGGCGGATTTCATCTGTGCTGCGATGCCACCAATGAAAAAGCGGTGGATCGTTTGCGGCGGATGAAGCATCGACCGGCCAAACCTTTTGCGGTGATGATGCGCAATCTGGAGGTGGTTCAAAAGGAATGTATCCTGACACAGCCACAGCAGGAAATTCTGACGGGTCATCAGAAGCCGATCCTTCTACTGCAAAAGAAGCAGCACAGTCATCTGTGTGATGCAGTAGCACCGGACAATCCTAAGGTGGGAGTCATGCTGCCGTATGCACCGGTACAGATGCTTTTGTTTGATTATCCGGACGGACTGAAGATGCCGGATAGCCTGATTATGACCAGTGGCAATGTATCCGGCGCACCAATCTGTCGTCAAGACCAAGATGTACGCGAACAGATCCTTCACTTCTGTGATGATGTGCTGACCAATGACAGAAAAATACGAATTCGATGTGACGATACTGTGATGGATTTTTATGACGATCAACCATATATGATCCGACGTTCCCGTGGTTATGCTCCTTTGCCGGTACTATTGTCCAACGGATACCGTGGACAGGTAGCAGCTATTGGCGGTGAGCTGAAAAACACGTTTTGTATTGGTGTGAATGATCTGTACTACCCGTCACCTTATATCGGGGATCTGGAGGATATTCGGACTGTAGAGGCCTTAAAGGAAACTTTACAAAGAATGGAGGAATTTCTGGAGGTAAAACCACAGGTAGTGGCTTGTGACCTGCATCCGAAATACCAGTCAAGGGCTGTTGCTGAAAGGCTGGGATTGCCGGTTGTCTATGTCCAGCATCATTATGCACACATCCTTTCTTGTATGGCGGAAAATGACTGGTCACAACCGGTGATCGGTGTCTCTTTTGATGGGACTGGTTATGGAACTGACGGGACCATCTGGGGTGGAGAATTCTTATTATGTGATCCCAATGGCTTTGAAAGAGCCGGGTCTATCGTACCGTTTCAGCAGGTCGGAGGCGATATAGCCGCAAAAGAAGGCTGGCGAATTGCGGTATCCATGATATGGGATCTTTATCCGGAAAACGCATTGGACATCATCGAAGCTTTACAGCTCTGTGATGCCAGACAGGCTAAATTGATCGGACGTATGGCAAAAAACGGATTGAATACGATCGTTTCCACCAGCGCCGGTCGTCTGTTCGATGCAGTCAGTGCGATTCTGTCCATCCGAAAGTCTTCGACCTTTGAGTCAGAGGCTTCGGTCACGTTACAGTTTGAAGCAGAAAAAAACCATGAGGCATTGGATGTTCCGGATCTGTCGGTGATTGAGGATTCAATCAAAAGGATCGATACAGCTTCTTTAGTGCGATGGATCATAGAAAAGAAGCTGGAAGGAAAAAATGTGCAGGCTTTAGCTTATCATTTTCATTCGATCCTGGCTCATCAGATCGTTCAGATGTGCCGACAGCTCCAAAAGGAAACCAAACGGACAACCGTTGCGTTAAGCGGTGGTGTCTATCAGAATACATTATTACTTGATCTAACTAAAAAAGAATTAGAGCATTATGGATTTCATGTGTTATGTCATCGGATGATCCCTCCAAACGATGGAGGAATCGGTCTGGGGCAGGCGTATTATGCGATGCATATGTTGAATAGAAAAGAGGGATAAATATGTGTGTGGGAATTTCCGCAAAAGTATTAAAAGTCAATCAGGGAACCGCGTTGGTCGATGCTTCCGGTGCGAAAAGAGAAATCTCTTCTTTATTTCTGGAGGACCTGGAGCCGGGTGACTATGTGATGGTACATGCCGGTACTGCCATTGCTAAAATTGATGGCAATGATATTGAAGAAACGGATCAACTGATGGAGAGCCTGCGATAATGAAACAAGCGTTGGAAATCGTACAAGGCTATCAAGGTCCTACATTGCGGATCATGGAGGTATGTGGCACACATACCCATGAGATCTTTCGCAAGGGGATTCGGAAAGTTCTGCCGGAAACCATTGAATTGATTTCCGGACCGGGGTGCCCGGTCTGTGTGACACCGGTGGACTTTATTGATGAAGCCATTTTGTTGGCGACAGAACATGGATGTACCATCTGCACATTCGGAGATCTGGTTCGCGTGCCGGGAACTCGACAAAGCCTGGCTTCAATGCGAGCGCAGGGAGCAGATGTTCGAATTGTCTATTCGCCGATGGATGCGTTGGCGTACGCAAAGGAAAATCCGGAGAAACAGGTGGTCTTCTTATCGGTTGGTTTTGAGACAACCATCCCGGCTTGCTGTTTGACCGTATGGCAGGCCAAGCAGGAAAAGGTTGATAACTATTCTCTGCTGACAGCCAATAAGACGATGCCACAGGCCTACCGCGCCATGAAAGATGCGTGCGAACTGTTTTTATATCCGGGACATGTTCACGCCATCACCGGTACAAAGATCTGTGAGCAGATGAAAGAAGAAGGAATTAGCGGTGTGGTTGCCGGCTTTACCACCAAAGAACTGATTACCGCTCTGGCAGTTGCTGTGACCCGTTTTCAGCAAGGAAAGCCTTTCTTTGAAAACTGTTATCCGCGGATCGTGAAACCGGAAGGGAATCCGGCAGCGGTACATCTGATCCACCAGGTGATGGAGCCTTGTGATGCTCTCTGGAGAGGGATCGGTGAGATGAAGGATTCGGGTATGCGGCTACGGTCGGAATATGCCGCATGGGATGCCCGTTTGAAATACAATTTGCCGAAGGTGGAAGGAAAACCAAACCCGGTATGCCGATGTGGTCAGGTGCTGCAGGGTCAGTGCAAACCAACAGATTGTCCAGTATTCGGACGTGGTTGTACACCGGAGCATCCGATCGGTGCGTGTATGGTTTCGGATGAAGGCGCCTGTTCGGCATTCTATCTATATGGAGGTGCGCTATGAATCAAACAGTGACATTAGCTCATGGATCCGGCGGAAAACAAACGTCCCGGCTGATTGAGAAGATCTTCAAGAAACACTTCGATAATCCTTATTTAACAGCTGACGATGCAGCGGTTCTTCCTGTGGTACATGGCAAACTGGCTATGAGTACCGACAGCTTTATTGTATCTCCTGCTTTCTTTAACGGAGGAAATATAGGAAAGCTGGCCGTTTGTGGAACGGTGAACGATCTGGCCTGTATGGGGGCCAAACCACTCTATATGACCTGTGGATTTGTGATTGAAGAAGGCTTTTCCATCCAGGATCTGGAAACAGTGGTTTGTGCGATGGCGGATACAGCAAGAGAAGTCGGAATACAGATCGTAGCCGGGGATACCAAGGTGGCCGGAAAAGGGCAGGTAGATGGTATCTTTATCAATACGACCGGTGTCGGACAGATCCCGGAAGGAAAGAATTTGTCCGGAGCCAATGCCCGAAATGGGGATGTCATCCTGGTTACCGGTGATGTCGGACGTCATGGGTGTACCATTCTGTTAGAGCGGGATGATTATGGGATCGATGCCGATGTAAAAAGCGATTGTGCCCCTTTGTGGGAAGAGGTCAAAGCGGTTCAGGAGGCCGATGTTCATGTGATCCGGGATGCCACAAGAGGTGGTGTGGGCACGGTTCTGTATGAAATTGCTCACCAGAGCAATCTTGGTGTTCGCTTATTCTATGAAGATGTCCCGGTACAAGGGGCTGTCAAAGGCGTTTGTGGTCTATTGGGATTGGAACCTTTGTACTTAGCCTGTGAGGGGACCATGGTGATGATCGTATCGCCCGAGGATGCCCAAAGCGTATTACACGCATTGAAACAGTGCTCACATGGACAAAATGCCGCCATCATCGGGGAAATGACGGATGCATATCCGCAAAGAGTTGTGATGAAAACAGAAATCGGAGCAGAAACTATCTTGCCGGAACCAGGCAATGAATTACTGCCACGTATTTGTTGATCAAAAAGAAAGGAAAAGATCATGACAGAATTTTTTGATACAGAAAAGATAAAAGAAGTAATTGAGAACGGAAAAGGACAGGCGCAGGATTTGTTGAACCATCCTGAAAAAGTCGATGAACTGCTGATAAAGATGGAAGAAGAGCTCAAGGAAGTGCCCGTCGGTGGACAAGTACTGGCGAATATTCCATTGATGATTTCAATGGTCAAAAGCTATATTTCTAAGGAGTATACCGATGTATCTGCGAAAGTGATCATTACGATGATCAGTGCGTTCCTTTATGTTGTGAAAAGGAAAGACCTGATCCGGGATAATATTCCGTTTATCGGTTTTTTGGATGATATTGCGGTTCTGGGGGTAGCCTTGACATTTGTAGACCCGGAACTGAAAGCGTACGCAGAATGGAGAAAGAACAAGGCGTAGAAAGGATATTCATATGACAAGAGTTGCGATTATTGCCATTATTGTGGAACAGGAAAGTGCCGTCAGTGAGCTGAATGAAATTCTACATGAAGCATCAAAATATATTATTGGCCGCATGGGGATCCCTTATCGTGAAAAAGGCATCAATATCATCAGTGTTGCTCTGGATGCTCCACAGGATGTGATCAGCGCCATCTCCGGTAAAATTGGTTGTTTACCGGGAATCAGTACCAAAACGGCCTATTCCAATGTGATTACCGAAGAGGTCGGACAATGAGCTTGCTCGGATTGCGTGATCCGAATATTGAGACGACCATCCGTTTGGCCGGATTTCCCCAACCTTTCGGGGATCATTTAGAATACAATGCGATGGTGCATGAAACATGGAATATCGTTCATATCGGTATGCTGATTCCCCAATCCCACCAGATTTATGTATGCGGGAAAAACTGTATGCGGGGTGTGGTCATGACGGCAGCCGAGATGGATGCGTTGGATCGTTTTCACAGTGTGGTATTGGATCCAAAGGATATAATTGACGGTGACCTGGAACAATGTACGATCCAGGGAGTCTGCGATGTCATTGATAAGCTGGATGCGCATCCGGCTGTTATGATCGTATTTCTTGTTTGTGTACATCATTTTTTAGGGGCTCGCAGCAAGGTGATCTTTGAACAGCTGCAAAACCGGTATCCGGATATCCGCTTTGTGAATGGATGGATGGATCCTATTATGCAGAAACAGGGCCTGACACCAGACCAAAAGCTGCGTATGGCCACGTTGGATCTGCTTGCGGATGATCCAATCGAACCCAAACAGGTCAATATACTGACAGAAAATCTTCCGACATCCGCGGACTGTGAATTGATTACATGGCTGAAACGTCATCAGATAGAAGTTTGTGAACCGACCAGGACCGAGAGCTTTTCGCAGTTTTGTCGATTAGGGAAAGGGGCCTTGTCTTTGATTTTAACGCCGACCGGACTGCCGGCCATTCAAAAATATGCCCGACGGGTCCAAAGACCCTATTTGTATCTTCCGTTTGTATGGGATTATGACCGTTTACAAAAGAGTATGGATACCCTTTGTGGGATGATTTCCGTTCCTACCATGAAATTATCGGTAGAAGAATGTGAAAACCGATGGAAACAAGTAAAAGAAGTCATCGGGGATGCCCCGATAGAAGTTGATTATTTAGCTTATACGCATGTATTGAGCCTGACACGTTTTCTCATTGAACATGGATTTCATGTACAAAGAGTTTATGTGGATCGGATGAATACGGAAGAGAAGGAAGACTTTATCTGGCTTCAGAAACACGCAGAGGATCTGATTGTTTCATCGACGGTGCAGCCGGGCATGCGGCTAGCTGCCAAAGAGAAACCGGATGTATTGGCCATCGGCCCCAAAGCGGCATATTTCAATCACACAAAACACTTTGTCAACTGTATTGATAATGGAGGAACCTGGGGCGTATCCGGGATGATCCATCTGGCAGATCTTTTAGAGGAAGCCTTTATAAACGAAAAAGATACCAAAGATCTGGTGGTACGCAAAGGATTGGGGTGTGTCAGCTGCATATGAAACGAAGTTATCGAATATTGCCCGTGTATACCGGAGATGTATCCGGTGTTTGTTCGGCCCTTTATGAATTGGGCGGCATGGTGGTGATCCATGATCCTTCCGGTTGTAATTCCACCTATAATACGCACGATGAGATCCGTTGGTACGATCAGGAAAGCCTCATATTTATTTCCGGATTAAAGGAAAGAGATGCCATTCTAGGAAATGATGAAAAGTTTATCGAGGATATTCTTATGGCCGCAAAACAGCTGCATCCGCGTTTTATCACCTTGGTGAATTCACCGATACCGTATTTAAACGGAACGGATTTTAAAGGAATTTGTCGGATCCTGGAAAAACAGCTGTCTTTAGATTGTACGTATGTGAAGACCAACGGTATGCATGATTATACAGTAGGAGCCAGCCGAGCGATGGAAATGGTTGCCACACAATTTGTAAAAAAAGGTAATACACGGGAAAAAACCGTAAACATTCTGGGAATGACGCCACTGGACTATACACATGCAGAGAGTGTTTCTTCTTTGAAAAAGAGGATCGAAGCTCATGGATGGCATGTGCAGTCATGCTGGCTGATGGATTGTTCGTTGGAAGAAATTGCCACAGCGGGACAGGCATCGTGTAACCTGGTTATCTCATCAAGTGGTTTACAAGCGGCGGAAGTACTTTGGAGATCCTGTGGGATCCCTTATGTTTTGGGAGTACCTGTAGGAGCCTGCGAGGATCTGGTGTTTGAAAAGATGGAGCAGGCAGTTCATGACCATGAGAATCAGACAATGTATAAAAACTTGATCCAGACAAACGCAAAGACAACTGTCATCGGGGAACCGGTCTTAGCTCATTCGATAGCCATGGATTGGTTTCTTACTTATCGGCAGCCGGTGAAGGTCATCTGTACAACAGAGAAAGATCATCGAGCTTGTTTAAAAGAGACATGCATCGCTTTGGATGAAGAAACGATGGAACAGGCACTGCACTATGACACCGTCATCGGCGATCCGATGTTTCAATATATTTCAAAAAATCATAAAAAATGGGTAAAAGTCCCACATTTTGCCCTATCTGGACGATTATACTTAAATGATATGATTAATTATTGGGGAAAGGATGGTCTGAAATGGGATTAAATAGCACACCTTCCAGTCATAGGATCCATATTGGATTTTTCGGAAAACGAAATGCCGGTAAATCCAGCCTCATCAATGCCCTGACAGACCAGGAGCTTTCGGTTGTATCTGATATCAAAGGGACAACGACCGATCCGGTTTATAAAGCGATGGAACTTTTACCGTTGGGGCCGGTATTGATCATGGATACTCCTGGTTATGACGACCAGGGAGAACTAGGTCAGAAACGGGTGCAAAAGACACGGGAAGTGATGGATCATTGTGACATCGGTGTTGTGATCATTGATGGAACAACGGGAATGGATGATGCCGACAAAGCCTTGATCAGGGACTTGAAAGAAAGGGAAATCCAGACGCTCGTGGTTGTCAATAAAGCCGATCTGATCGAACCGGTCGCAAAGGGCGATCTGGCAGTCAGCGCTTTAACGGGCTATCATATCCGGGAACTGAAGGAAATGCTGGCCGCATTATCGCCGAAGAAAAAAGAAAGGCCTTTAGTATCGGACCTCATTAAACCGAATGATTTTGTGGTCTTGGTCATTCCCATTGATGAATCGGCTCCAAAAGGCA
>DGUK01000015.1 GCA_002394635.1 Faecalitalea sp. UBA4312 | reverse complement strand
AATGATCTGGAGATTCTTCCAGTCATCAATAAAATTGATTTACCCAGTGCGCAACCGGATGTGGTCAAAGAAGAGATTGAAAACCTCATCGGATTAGATTGCAGCGATGCAGTGGAAATCAGTGCCAAGAGCGGAAAGAATGTGGATCAAGTGCTGGAAGCTATTGTTGAAAAATTACCGGCTCCCTCCGGTAATGAAAATAACGAACTGCAGGCATTGGTCTTTGACTCTTTATATGACCCATACCGTGGGGTGATTGCTTTTGTCAGTGTAAAAGAAGGAAGCATCCATACAAAAGATAAAATTCGTTTTATGGCCAGCGGAGCTGAATACGAAGTAATCGAGGTTGGTGTTCATACACCAAAGGAAGTTGTTAAAGATCATTTACAGACTGGTGAAGTCGGATGGATTAGTGCAGCTATTAAAAATATAGAAGATGTTCGTGTCGGTGATACAATTACATTGGCGGACCGGCCTGCAGAAAACCCATTAGTGGGATACAGAGAAATGATGCCGATGGTATACTGTGGATTATATCCGGTAGATAATGCAAAATATGATGATCTGAAGGAAGCTTTGGAAAAATTGAAATTGAACGATGCATCTTTGCATTTTGAACCGGAGACATCGCAAGCTCTTGGATTTGGTTTCCGTTGTGGTTTTCTAGGACTTTTACATATGGACGTCATCGAAGAAAGACTAGAAAGGGAGTACAATCTGGATCTGATTGCTACCAGTCCGAGCGTTATCTATCATATTTTTAAAACGGATGGAACGATGGAAAAAATCGATAATCCTTCTGCAATTCCACCGGCCAATCATATCGATCATATTGAAGAGCCTTATGTAAAAGCCGAAATCATGGTTCCGAAGGAATACGTAGGAGCTATAATGGATCTTTGTCAGAAAAAACGAGGCGAATATGTCGATATGCAGGTATTGGATGATGTTCGTATGATGATTACGTATGAACTACCTTTAAGCGAAATCATCTTTGATTTCTTTGACAAGATGAAATCCAGTACCAAGGGATATGCTTCCCTGGATTATGAATTAAGCGGATATCGTCGTAGTAATTTGGTGAAGATGGATATTCTTTTAAACGGTCAGGTCATCGATGCGCTGTCAACCATCGTTTACAAAGATTTTGCGTACCACCGTGGCAATGCGATGACAATCAAATTAAAGAAGATCATTCCGAAGCAGCAATTTGAAATTCCTGTACAGGCAGCTATTGGTGGAAAAGTCATTGCACGCACCAATATTAAGGCCTTGAGAAAGAATGTTCTGGCTAAGTGTTATGGTGGCGATATTTCCCGTAAAAAGAAACTATTGGAAAAACAAAAGGAAGGAAAGAAACGAATGAAAATGGTCGGTTCTGTGGAAATTCCTCAGGAGGCCTTTATGGCCGTTCTTTCTATGGACGATGAATGATGCATATCTATGTGCATATTCCTTTCTGTGACTCGATCTGTTATTACTGTGATTTTAAAAGGCGGCTTTATGAGAAGGCCGTATTAAAACTTTGGTTTAAGCAAATCGAAAAAGAAGTGAATGCATTGGATCTGCGTTCTATATCGACCTTATATTTCGGTGGAGGGACACCTAGTTGTTTGCCGTTGGACCTCTTCAGCCAGCTGGCCTCGTTATTTACGCCTTATTTATGTAAGGATTATGAATGGACAGTGGAATGTAACCCGAATAATATAAATGAAGCTTTGATCAATACGTATCTTCAGGCCGGCGTGAATCGTATCAGTCTTGGGGTTCAAAGCTTTGATGACACATTTCTTCAAGCTATTGGACGAAAACACAGTTCTCAAGATGTATTTAATAGTATTCAACGGTTTCGAGAAGCCGGACTGAATAATCTGTCTGTGGACCTCATTTACGGTTTACCGAATCAGACGTTAGCGGATGTCAAAAATGAGATCCGTACATTTCTTTCATTGAATGTTCCGCATTTAAGCATATATGCGCTGCAGATCGAACCAGGTTCTATTTTCGGGAAAAAGGGTTTGAAACCTTGCGAGGAAGGTTTAGATGCAAATATGTATGAATGCATTCGTCAAATGATGACAGAACATGGTTATGAACATTACGAGATTAGCAGCTACGCTCGTGATGGGATGTATTCTCGGCACAATCGATGTTATTGGGATGACAGTGATTTTATTGGTATCGGATGGGGAGCCAGTGGAAAAGAAGGAAGCCGCCGATATGATCATGTAGATACGCTTTCCAACTATTTGCAGGATGAACGTCGTGTATATGTTGAAGATTGTGATGCACCCTTTGAATCCATTATGATGTCTTTACGGACATGTTTTGGGTTGGATTGCCAAAAATGGGAAAGAAAATACCACCAGGACTTTAAAAAGGTATATGATAAACAATTACAAACCTATGTTCCGGAATATTTGTACTGGAAGGATCATCATCTGATTTGTACTGAAAAAGGATTGGAAATATTGAATACAATTCTGGTTGATTTTTTACCTGATGACTGATAAAATAAAATAGCTTTTGTACTGAGCCTATGGAAACTCCAACCATTTGCCCGGTAGAAAAGGACTTAAAAAAAGGAGGAAATACAATGTTAAAAAAAGCAGAAAAAGATGCCATCGTAAAAGAGTATGCAATCCATGAAGGAGATACAGGTTCTCCGGAAGTACAAGTTGCCTTATTGACAGCTCAGATCAACCGACTGACTGATCATTTCAAGGAACATAAGCATGACTATCATTCTCAAAGAGGATTAATGAAGATGGTTGGGCGTCGTAAAAATATGTTAGCTTATTTAAAGAAGAACGACTTGGAACGTTATAAAACATTAATTGCACGTTTAGGATTAAGAAAGTAATCATCAAAGATTACTTTTTTTCTATCTTTTTTATTATTTGTATGTTAAGATTCTAGAGATTAAAAATGAGGTGAAAAAATGGCGAAACAAGAGTTTCAATTAGAATTCTGTGGTCGGGGGATCACAGTGGAAACGGGAGAAATTGCCAAACAAGCTGATGGAGCGGTTATCGTACGCTATGGAGATACAGTTACGATTTCTACAGCTTGCGCAAGCAATCAAGCAAAAGAAGGAATCGATTTCTTTCCGTTAACAGTTAGTTTTGAAGAAAAACTTTATTCAGTAGGTCGAATTCCGGGAGGCTTTTTACGAAGAGAAGGTCGTCCAAGCGAACATGCCACACTGACGGCACGTATGATTGACCGTCCAATTCGTCCGTTATTTGCGGAAGGATTCCGTAATGAAGTACAGGTTGTTAACACGGTATTGAGTACAGATCAGGATGCGCCTGCCGAAATGGCTGCAATGCTGGGAGCAAGTCTGGCACTCTGTATCTCTGATATTCCGTTTAACGGACCGATTGCTGGTGTAAAAGTCGGACGTGTCGATGGACAGTTGATTGCAAATCCGACGGTTGCACAACAGGAAGTCAGTGACATCGATCTGACAGTAGCCGGTACAGCACAGGCCTTGAATATGGTAGAAGCTGGGGCCAAGGAAGTCAGTGAAGAAGATATGCTGGCGGCTTTGATGTTCGGACATGAACAAGTAAAAAAACTGTGTGCTTTCCAGGAAGAGATCATTAAAGCTTGTGGAAAAGAAAAACGTGAAATTCAGTTATATACAGTGGATGCACAGTTAGATCAACAGGTTCGTAGTAATTTTGAGCAGAAGATCCGTGATGCGGTTTCTATCAAAGAAAAGCTGGAACGATACGGAAAGATTGATGAATTAACAGAACAGGCTGTTGAACTGATTGCTGCCAATCCTTATGAAACAGAAAAAGAAGCAGCAAATGCGGAAAAACAGACGCGTGAAATCTGTCATTCTATTGAAGCGGATGAAGTTCGTCGTCTGATCATCGAGGATAAGGTGCGTCCGGATGGACGTAAGATCGATGAGATCCGTCCTTTGAATTCACAGGTGGATCTGTTACCACGAGTTCACGGTTCTGCATTGTTTACACGTGGCGAAACACAAGTATTGTCTACAACTACATTAGGGGCACTGAATGAAAACCAGATCATTGATGATTTGACAGAAGTCGATACGAAGCGTTTTATGCATCATTATAACTTCCCGCCATACTGTGTCGGAGAAACCGGACGTATGGGCTCACCGGGACGTCGTGAAATCGGACATGGTGCATTAGGTGAAAGAGCATTGAAACAAGTACTTCCAAGTGTAGATGATTTCCCTTATACGATCCGTACCGTTGCAGATGTTATGGAAAGCAATGGATCCAGTTCGCAGGCCAGTATCTGTGCGGGAACTATGTCTTTGATGGCTGCTGGCGTTCCGATCAAAGCACCGGTTGCCGGTATTGCGATGGGACTGATCATGAATGATGAAACTGGTGAATATACTGTTCTGACCGATATTCAAGGTATGGAAGACCACTTTGGTGATATGGACTTCAAGGTTGCCGGCACGAAAGATGGAATTACTGCTTTACAGATGGATATCAAGACAACGGGCATCACAAAAAATATCTTTGAAGAAGCGTTGGCACAGGCTCATAAAGCACGCCTGGAGATTTTGGACAATATGTTAGCTTGTATTCCGGAACCTAGAAAAGAATTGAGTCCTTATGCGCCGAAGATTGCGATGACCAATATTAATCCGGATAAGATCAAAGATGTTATCGGTCCAGGTGGTAAGAAGATCAATGAAATTATTGCTGCTTGTGATAATGTGAAGATCGATATTGATGACGATGGTAAAGTGGTGATCTATCATCAGGATCAACAAGCAATCAACCGTGCCTTAGAGATGATCAAAGAAATTGTACGCGAGGCCAAAGTTGGCGATATATTTACAGCGAAAGTCGTTCGAATCGAAAAATTCGGTGCGTTTGTGAATTTATTCGGTAACGTGGATGGATTGTTACATATCTCAAAAATCAGCCATCATAAGGTTGCAAAAGTAGAGGATGTACTGAAAATCGGAGATACGATCGATGTAAAGGTGACGGAAATCGATAATAAAGGCCGAGTTAATGTAAGTGCAAAGGCCTTGTTACCGAAACCGAAAAAAGAGTTTAAAAAGCCTTCTGAACCGAAAAAGGAAGATACAGAATCAAAAGAAGAGTAAACCGGGATAATTCTCGGTTTTCTTTTTTAACAAAAATCGGTATCATAGATAAAGAGTGTAGGAACAGGTGATAATATGCGAATGCGAAGAGTCCAGTGGGCAATTGATTATTTGGAACAGGCAAAATGTCGGATCATTGACCCAGAGAAATTGAAAGGGAAATGGAAGACCACGCTTAATACGGATGTTTTACATGTCGAAATTGGATGCGGTATGGGGAATTATTCATTACAGATGTCCAAAATGTACCCGGAACAGGGTTTTGTCGCTATTGAAAAGAATGATACGGCTGCTGGTAAAGCAGCGAAAAAGTATGATGAAGACCCAGACAAGGGAAAACTTCTTTTTATACATGGAGATGCCATGCAGATCGATGAATGGTTTGATGAGAAGGAAGTGGATGTGATCCATTTAAATTTTTCTGATCCATGGCCTAAAAATAGAAATGCGAAAAGAAGATTATCATCGCATAGTTTTTTAGAGCAATATAAACATATTCTTAGTGAAAATGGTACAATACAAATGAAAACAGATAATTCAAAATTATTTTCATATTCCCTCTTGGAATTTCAAAATGCTGGTTTTAAAATGAAAGAGATAGATGTAGATTATCGTTCTATTACACATGATGAAGATGCGTTTACGGAATATGAACAGAAATTTGTTGAGAAGGGGCAGCCTATTTACAGAGCTGTATGGACAGACAACGAATCATAAGCAAAGGAGGAATACAGATGGCTTTAAAAGATTTTATGCAGTCAATTTTTAACGAAGATATTGATGTAGAAGAAGAAATGGAAGAATTGGAAGAACAGGAACGGGAAGAAGAATACGAAGAGGAAGAATATGTTGAACCTGCACCGGAACCGGTACAGCAACCTGTACAGCCTACGGTTCAACCGATCCAGCAAACCTTTGTACAACCTGTATCTGAGCAACCTGTATATACACAACCGCAACAGCCGAAAAAGCCGGAAAGCTTCGGTTCTTTAAACGTGGATGATGTTTCTCGTCGCGACCCTAGTACGAAGAAGAAAAGAACGTATCGTTATGATCGTCGTAAGATACAGCAGCCCAGAACTCATAAAACGGTAGAAGTCGAATATCAGTCCATCATGTCACCGATATTCGGAAATGTAAAAGACGATCAGAAGGATTTTAATAAAGTCCATAATGCCATCGATTTGGATAAACCGGTTGAAAGCGATGATCTGGTTAAAGTGATTTCTCCGATGTATGGATCCAGTATTCCTGGATATAAACCGGTTGATAAGATTCCTGTAAAACAACCGGATCCGAATGTAACACCGGAAGAACCGGAAGCCATCGATTTATCGGATATGCTTGAAAAGACAAAAGATACGGTGGCACACCAGGAAAAATTATTTGCATCGAAAAATTAAGGAGGATTGAAATGGCTTATCATTTCATAGGAATCAAAGGAACGGGCATGGCCGCTTTGGCATGCCTTCTTCATGATGCCGGATACGAGGTAAACGGCAGTGATATTGAAAAGTATATATTTACACAAGATGGGCTGGAGGAAAGAGGAATCCCCTTTACAACATTTGATGCTGCCCACATAAAAGATGGAGATACTGTTATTATTGGTCTGGCATTTGATACATCCAATCCGGAGGTGCAAGCCGCTATTGATAATCCGACTGTAAAAACATATTACTATAATGAATACTTAGGTATTTTCGCTGATTCATTTACATCCATCAGCGTTGCCGGTACTCATGGAAAATCAACAACCACCGGTATTTTAGGAAACATGTTATCACGTTTGGATAATACGGCTTATTTGATTGGGGACGGTCATGGATACATGCCTCCGAATGCAGGTCATTTTGTGTTTGAATCTTGTGAATTCCAACGGCATTTTTTGGCTTATCATCCGGATTATGCAATTATCACAAATATTGAACTAGACCATATCGACTATTATAAGGATATGGACGATTATGTTTCCGCCTTCCAGTCTTTCATCGATCAAGTAAAAAAAGAAGTTGTTATTTTTGGTGATGATCCGTATCTTCCAAAACTGAAATACAATATCCCATACGTGACATACGGACTTAAAGATGGTAATGATTATCAGGCGGTTCATGTTGAACAAGGTTCCTTTGGCATGCACTATGATGTCCTGCATAAAGGTGAAATCCTTGCACATGTAGAGTTGACAGAAGTAGGGGACCCTTTTTTACAGGATTCGCTGGGATGCTTTGCGTTGGCCAGTGAGCTCGGGATGAAACCAGAAGACATTGTTGAAGGTTTACAGGAATTCAAAGGAATTGCTCGTCGTTCTGTTATCGAAGAGGTTGGTCAAAGCGTATTGATCGATGATTATGCGCATCATCCGACAGCAATTCGTTATATGATTGATATGGCACGTAAAAAATATCCGAAAAAAAAGGTCATTGCGCTTTATAAACCGGATCGCTATTCTCGGTTGCAACACTTTTTAAAAGGGTTTGCAGAAAGCCTGAATACTGCAGATCAGGTGGTATTATGTGATTTCCCGAAAAATGCTGTACGTGAAGACGAAACGATCACGGTTACCATTCAAGACCTTCAAAATCTCTGCTCAGGCAGTATATTGCTGGATGTTGATCAGCCGAGTGCGCAGGTACTGGCAGGTATGGCACCGGCCGTCTATGTCTTTATGTCGAGCAAGGATATCTATCTTTTAAAAGATATGGTAAAGGAAATATTTGAGAAGACTGAATAGGTCTTCTTCTTTTATTAAGCTATTATTTAACAATAAAAGAGTTTTCATTATTTATGAAAATATTTTCAGAAGTATGTAGTCGGTCAAATATTAAAGTGTTATAATCAGTAAAGAGGTGATTTTATGAATTCAGATCAGATATTATCAGGTATTGCTTTTATAGCAAAATGTATTTTACCCGTTGTCGGTGTTGTTGTACTGGTGTATTTAGCACTGCTTCTCAAAAAAATTATTGAAACATTAAAAGAGGTTGATCGTACATTGATCCTGGCTGAGGAACAGGTACGCAAACTGGATGCACCCTTGGCAACAGTAGAAGATTTATCTCATACAGTTGATGATGTACATCATAAAACAAGAGAGGCTGTAACAAGTGCAGCAGATTCTGTAAAAAAGAATGCTGCAGTCGCTAAAAGCTGGATTGAAGAAAAAAGAAACAGCTCAAATCTTCCGGAAGATCCTGAAGCTATTAAGGAATGGGTGACTGAAAAAAAAGATAATGTAGTCAGCATGGTGTCTGAAAAAGGAGAAGCTGTTAAGGATAAAGTAGAAAAGATCAAAGCAGAATCTAAGGAATTTCCAATAAATCATACAAAGGAGGAAGAAGAACATGAGTGAAGAAAATAAAGCGGTTGAAGAAATTGTAGAAAAAGTCGCAGAAGATGAAGCAGTGGTTGAAGAAACTGCCGAAGAAATCGTTGAGCCGATCGAAATCGTCGATGAAACGTCTGTCGACGAATTGGAAGCAGAAGCTTTACGTGAACTAGATGAAATGCGAGAAGATTCTGACGATCAACAGGCCGAAAAGGAAGTAGAAAATGCGAAAGAAAAAATAAAATCTGTGCTGGAGGATTTCCGTTCCTGGATCAATAATAATGCGAACGCAGATAATGTACGTGCAAGAAAAGACAAAGTTAAAGAAGATATTGAGAATATCATCAATACGACAAAAGAGAAAATCTCTGAAATTGGAGAAAACGAAAAAGTTCGTTCAACATTAAATGCGGGAAAAGATTTTATTGATGGTGCTGTTGGCCTGGTATCGGACGGAATTAAAGCCGGATCGGATATTCTGATGAAAAACGATAATGTCAGAGATCTGGTAGACAAAGGCAGTGAGCAGATTGAAAAAATCCGTGAATCGGATACATTTAAAAAGTCTGTTGATGTAGCAGAAGATGCTATTTCAAAAATGAACGAATTTATCAATACGGGAATTAATAAAATCAAAAATAAAGATAACGGAGAATCTGAATGAAAAGAATAACGATTTATGATGTTGCAAAAGAAGCAGATGTTTCCTTAGCGACGGTAAGTCGAGTTATTAATGACAGTAATGTAGTTCGTGAGGATACACGATTACGTGTACAGGAAGCAATTGAGAAACTGGGGTACAAGCCAAACGCAATCGCCCAAGGTCTGGCTTTGTCCAAAACAACAACGATATCCATTGTAATGGGAGAAAAGCTATTCTCTTATAATGAGAAGATCTTAAATGGTTTGATGGATGTAGCGAAGATTTATAACTACAACATCATGTTTCATACTACAAGCAAAGGTATTTCCAAGATGCAGGATGTGATCGAGTCCATTATTAAATCAAGAGTGGATGGTGTGATTCTGTTTAACGATAATTTCTCTCAGGAGGAAATGGAAGTATTAAATGAATACCAGATTCCAATGGTTGTAGTAGGAAGCAAAATTCCGGAAACAAAGTTAACAAATGTAGGAAATGTTTATATAGATTTTGAAAAGATGGCTTATGAGTTGGTTACTTCGTATTTTGAAAAGGGAATTGACGATATTTCCATCGTTGAAGACAAAATCAATATGAGTATGATGCAACAATTGATGATGGGTATACAAAGAGCTTTTAAAGAAAAAGGAAAAACATTTGATCAATACATTTCTTATGATGAATCCTATAAGAGTTCCTATAATTATTTGTCGCATTATTTTAAAAATAACACACCAACCAAGGTAGTTATAACATTGCGGGATTCACAAGCCATTGCAATGTTAAACGCAAGTCATGAAGCTGGATATAACATACCGGACGATTCTGAACTGATCTGTATTCTGAACAATAAGTATTTAATGATGGTACGTCCGAATATATCTGCATACACGATTCCTGAATATGATATGGGAGCCGTATCTATGCGGTTATTAACAAAAATGTTGATGGATGATCAAAGCGTTGAATACAATCGCAATATCGAAATGGCATACAGTAAAATGCCGAGAAACACAACCAAATAATGAAGCAGCCCAAAGAGGGCTGTTTTTTCGTAGATCTTTTAAGATAAGAGACAATACATAGCAATATATCATGAAAGAATCCAATGCCAAGGACCATATGGAAAAAAAGCGGCAAGAAGTTCCTTCCGGTTTAAGTGATCTATGCCAAAATATGGCATCGATCGTTGGATCCGCGGACTAAAGAATTCTTAAAAAGCTGTCTTTTCTTTTTTGGTTGAAGTGGGTATACTATGAGTTATGGAAATTATATTTACAAATCAAGCGAAAGATCGATCTGTGTATCGATACAAGAAAGATTTTGAAAAGATTTTGGATAGGACCTGTCAAGTTTTAGATAAGCCTGGTAATTGGAGCTTATCAGTTATTTATGTGACACCGGAACAAATTCATGAAATTAACCGTGATTACAGAAATGTAGATAGACCTACCGATGTTATCAGCTTTGCTTTACAGGATGATATAGATGTAGCCTTTCTGGAAGAAGATCAATATGAACTTGGGGATATTTTTATTAATGTACAGGCAATCAGAGATCAAGCAAACGCCTATGGACATTCTATACGCCGGGAAGCCTGTTTTCTGTTTTGTCACGGTTTACTTCATTTAATGGGGTATGATCACATGACAAAGGAAGAGGAAAAAGAAATGTTCGGATTACAGGATGTGATATTAAATGAAATGGTTCCTCGATAGGTTTAAGTATGCATGGAGCGGGCTTTGTTATGCCGTTCAAGATAAAAGTATCTTAATTCATTTCTGTTTTGCATGTATTGCGATAATCTGTGGTTCTCTTTTTCATGTTGCGTCATATGAATGGATGTGGCTGATTTTGTTCATTTCATTGGTCATATGTGGGGAAATATTTAATACATGTATTGAAAGGATAGTGGATTATATATCTGTCGAAAAAAATGAGCAGGCAAAACAAATTAAGGATATGGCTGCCGGTGCCGAATTTATTCTATGTATTGGAGCGGCTGTTGTTGGATTAATGATTTTTTTGCCTAAAATTTTTTAGGAAGGAAAGAATATGGCATATAAATCAGGATTTATTGCAATTGTAGGTAGACCGAATGCAGGGAAAAGCACATTGATGAATGCATTGTGCCATGAAAAACTGGCAATCATGTCAGATAAACCAAATACAACACGTAATAATATTGCCGGCATACTAACAAAGGAAGAGGCACAATATGTGTTTATTGATACTCCTGGCATCCATAAACCGCAGCAGGCATTGGGTCGTGTATTAAATAAAAATGCATATATGGCCATGGAAGACTGTGATTGCATTGGATGGATCATTGACGGGACACAGTCTTTTGGGAGTGGGGATACATTTATACTGGATCGGATCAAAACTTTACATAAACCGGTGATTCTAATTGTAAATAAGGTAGACCGATTATCCAAAGAGAAAATGATGGAAATGCTTATGAATTGGAACTCTCAATATGAATTTGACGAAATTGTTCCTATCAGTGCATTAAAGGAAGATAATCTGCTGGAATTACTAAATGTTTTTTATCAATATATACCGGAGGGAATTCCTTTGTTTCCTAGTGACATGACTAGTGATCACGATGAGAATTTTCAAATATGTGAAATTGTCAGGGAAAAAATTTTAACAAGAACACAACAGGAAATTCCACATAGTGTTGCGGTTATTTTAGAGAATCGGAAATCTGTCGGAAATAAGCTTTATTTACATATGACAGTCATCGTTGATAAAAAAAGTCAAAAAGGGATATTGATTGGCAAAAACGGAAAAATGATCCGGGCTATTCGTCTGGATGCACAAAATGAAATATCTAAAAAGCTGGGACAATCCGTAGATCTGGAATTATATGTCCGAGTGGAGAATAACTGGCGGAATAAAGAAGATAAGATAAAGAAATTTGGAATGGATGAATACAGTGACGATTAATAAAAACGTACTGGTATTGGATAATGATCCTTATAAAGAAAATGATGGCCGTATTCGTATTGCGGATGAACAAGGTATCTATACAGTTACGGCTAAAGGAGTACAAAAGCTGACATCGAAGAATCGATTCATATGTCAGCCTTTTTCTCGTGTAACGATGACCTTGCATGATCAAAACGGATACTACTCGTTACTCTATGGAAATACACAGAAATATTACTATCATATACCACAGGATCTAATCATGCAGACCACTTGTTCATTGATCCACGAGATTCTTCGATCCCATATGATGGACTCCTTTTTGATTATGGCGGTAGAAAACATGTGGAAATCTTTTGATCAGCAGGATGGAAATGGGTATACATGGGCTTGTATTTGTTTACGGGATATTTTGATGAAAGAGGGAATTGCACCGTATATCGATGGTTGTGTACAATGTGGCACCACAAGAAACCTGGAAACTTTATCACTTCCACATGGTGGGTTCTTATGTCGTAATTGTAATCACGGACAGTTTATGAAACAGACTAAAGAGGAGTTGATACGTATATATTCACTCTTTCATGTTAGAGAAGATCGGATTTCAGATTTCTGTAATACGTACACATGGACAATTGATGACATACTAGAGTGGGCCGAATGGTATCAATACTACATGCATACACAAATACACAGTTTACAGTTTTTAAAAACGATTCGATAATGACTTCTTTTTGTATAGAATTTGTTGTATAATTATAAAGTATATCTTTATGTCTAAATGAAAGAAAAGGGGTATGGATAATGAGCAAAGCTACATTTAATGACATTGTTGCACACATGAAGAATTCAGGATTTGTATACCAGGGATCGGAAATTTACGGTGGTTTATCAAATACTTGGGATTTTGGGCCATTAGGTATAGAATTAAAGAATAATATTAAGAACGCATGGTGGAAGCGGTTTATTCAGGAAGACCCGAATAATGTGGGTGTTCAAAGTGCGATTCTAATGAATCCAAATGTATGGGTTGCCAGTGGTCATGTGGGGGGCTTTAGCGATCCTTTGATGGATTGTAAAGAATGTAAAAGCCGTTTTCGCGCGGATCAGCTGATTGAAGATGCATCGGATGAGAACTGTGCCGGTTGGAGCAATGAGCAGATGGAAAGCTATATTACCGAACATGAAATCTGTTGTCCAAAATGTGGCGCAAAAAATTTTACTGGAATTCGTCAGTTTAACTTGATGTTTAAAACATATCAGGGTGTGCTGGAAGATGCCAAGAATGCTATCTATCTACGCCCGGAAACAGCACAGGGAATCTTTGTGAACTTTAAAAACGTTCAACGTTCGATGCGTAAAAAAATACCTTTCGGAATTGGACAGATTGGTAAATCATTCCGTAATGAAATTACACCGGGTAACTTTATTTTCCGTACTCGCGAGTTTGAACAGATGGAACTGGAATTCTTTTGCAAACCGGGAACAGATTTAGAATGGTTTGAATATTATTGTGAACAATGTGTACAGTTCTTAAAAGATTTGGGACTGAGCGATGAAAACATTCGTTTACGTGAACATGCTAAAGAAGAGCTTGCTCATTATTCCAACGGTACAAAGGACATTGAGTATTTCTTCTCGGATCCAATTGGATGGGGAGAATTATGGGGAATTGCCGACCGTACTGATTTTGACTTAAAAGCACACCAGACACATAGTAAGCAATCTCTAGAGTACTTTGACCCTCAATCCAATGAAAAATACATTCCATATGTTATTGAACCAAGCGTTGGTGTGGAACGATTGATCCTAGCGGTCATGTCTGAAGCGTTGACTGTAGAACAACTGGAGAAGGAAGAACGTACTGTATTAAAATTACATCCTTATCTGGCACCATACAAGGCTGCGGTACTGCCATTGTCCAAGAAGCTTCAGCAGCCGGCTATGGAAGTATTCCATGACTTAACAAAACACTTTTCTTGTACATACGATGAAGCGCAAAGTATCGGAAAGCGTTACCGTCGCCAGGATGCGATAGGTACACCGTTCTGTATCACGGTAGATTTTGATACAGCAGAGGATCATTGTGTAACAGTTCGTGACAGAGATACGATGCAGCAGGTTCGTATTCCTCTGGATCAGCTGGAAGATTATATTAACGAAAGAATTCAATTTTAAAAGGGAGGATACCATTGAGCTGGATTCGTGAAGAAGATTTAAAGGCCATTCGCCAACAGGCAGATATTGTGGACATTATGTCGCATTATCTTTCTTTAACGAAAAGAGGAAAGAACTATACGGCATTGTGTCCGTTTCATGATGACCATGATCCCAGTCTTTCTATTTCACAGGATAAACAGATTTTTAAATGTTTTGTCTGTGGAGCTGGAGGTAATGTATTTACTTTTGTACAGCGAATGGAACAGATTTCGTTTCCGGAATCTGTATATAAAATTGCTGATCTGATTCACTATCCTCTTTCATTACCAGAGCACGTTTACCAAAAAAAGGCAGATCCGAACGAGCCGCTGTATAAGATTCTTTCTTCGTACATTCAATTCCTTCAATATGAATTGAATTCAGCACAAGGGGCTATAGCTTTGGACTATTTACAGAAACGTAAGATTAATGAAGATATCATTCAGAGATTTCAGTTCGGGTATGCGCCTGATGGAGCCCTTTCCGTAAATTTTTTAAAAGCAAAGAAAATTGATGATTTACAGCAGGAACAGACGGGCCTGGCTATAAATGGACGTGCGGTTTTTTCGGATCGTATTATGATTCCGATTCATGATGCCCATGGGAATCCTGTAGGTTTTACGGCCCGCCGGCTCAATGATGCATCAGAAGCTCCGAAGTATATTAATACATCACAAACGGTATTATACGAAAAAGGAAATATTGTCTTTAATTATCATAGAGCATTGCCATTTGCACGCAGGAATCACCGTTGCATTCTGGTTGAAGGAGCAATGGATGTAATTGCCTTTGAAAAAGCAGATATTCATGAAAGCGTTGCCTGTCTGGGGACAGCATGCACAGATAATCAACTTGCCTTGATCCGTCGTATGCAGGTACCGGTCATTATTTGTTACGATGGCGACAGAGCGGGACAGGATGCTACATACAAATTTGGTAAAATGGCAATAGCTTCTAGAATGGATATCCAGGTCGTTAAAAATACGAGTGGAAAAGACCCGGATGAAATTTTCGATGCCGGTGGAAAAGAGGAACTGGCTCATTTTGTGGAGCGAACCATCTCCTTTGTAGAGTTTTTATTTGATTATTTATTAACAAAATACAATTTAGAGAATTACGAAGATAAAAAAGCCTATGCGCAGGAATTGTTTACAGTTATTGATGTAACGTGTGATACATTTGAAAAAACGGCTTTTATTTCACGTATAAAAACAATGACGGGATTTGATTTTTCTTCTTTGGCTGTAAAACAGCCAGAAAAAACAGACCGTCAAAAAATACCACAGCCTGTTTATGTGCAGCTGCCGGAATCCGGTCGTTACAGAGCTGAAAGAGCTGTGTTGTCTATGATTTTGATCAGTAAGTCAGCAGCCGAACTTTTTAGAAACCAGATTGGATTTTTTAAAGACGAACGCTGCCAACAATTATCCTTGTACTGTTATGACATTTATCGCCATGCTGATACATTGGATATGGATTTACTGATGGCGCAGATTGACGAGGAAGAGATACGTACATTTTTAATGGGTATTTGGAATGACCCGCAAAGAATCCAGACGTTTCATCCCGATTATTTCCAGGACAGTATACTGAAAATCAAAGAATGTACTATCCAGGATCAAATTGATGGTATAAATCGTAAAATTGTGGAAGTGGCGGATCCGATAGAAAAAGCTAAATTGTCTCAGAAGAAAAATACGTTGATCATTGAAAAGAAAAATATCTGGCGAAAGGAAGTATGATAATATGGAAACTTTGAAAAAATTTAAATCAATCGAAGAAGGAAAAGAATACTTGTTGGAGTTAAGTCAGAATAACGAACAGATTTCGCAACAAGAATTCATGGATTCCATCAATGATCTGAATTTGACAGATGATGATATCGATGAATTATTTAATTGGTGTGACGATAACGATGTGACTTTTATGGATTCACAAACATTAGATTCAGATGATCTGGACGAGGAAATCGATCTGAATGAGGAAGAAGCGGATGAGATCGATGATGAGATTTCCATGCTGGAACGTTCTTTTGCCAATTCTAATCACGCTAAGATCAACGATCCTGTAAAAATGTATTTGAAGGAAATTGGGCAGATTCCTTTGTTGGATCCAAAAGAAGAACCGTTAATAGCCAAAAGGATCCAGGAGGGGGATGAAGAAGCAAAACAGATTTTGATTTCATCCAACTTACGTCTTGTTGTTTCCATTGCTAAAAAATATGTTGGTCGTGGTATGTTGTTTCTGGATCTAATCCAGGAAGGGAACTGTGGTCTTATTAAAGCTGTCGATAAGTTTGATTATAAGAAAGGTTTTAAATTTTCTACTTATGCGACATGGTGGATCCGTCAATCCATTACCCGTGCCATTGCTGATCAGGCGCGTACGATACGTATCCCGGTACATATGGTAGAAACAATTAATAAGCTGACAAGAATACAGAGACAGCTGGTACAGGATCTGGGACGTGATCCATTACCGGAGGAAATTGCTGAAAAGATGGATAATATTTCGGCAGAAAAGGTTCGTGAGATTCAAAAGATTGCTCTGGACCCGGTGAGCTTGGAAACACCGATCGGAGAAGAGGATGATTCTCATTTGGGAGACTTTATTGAAGATAAGGAAACTCTATCTCCGGATGATTATACAAACAATCAATTACTGAAGGATGAAATTGATAATATCCTACAGGGATTGACAGAGCGGGAGGAAAAAGTATTGCGTCTTCGTTTCGGCCTTGAGGATGGACGTACACGTACATTGGAAGAAGTAGGAAAAGAGTTTAATGTGACGCGCGAAAGAATTCGTCAGATTGAGGCTAAAGCGATCCGTAAACTGAAAAAGCCGAATCGTTCCAAGCGATTAAAAGACTTTATTAAATCATGATATCCAAACGACTGTCCGAAATTGTATCCGTTATTGATGGAGAATGTTTGGCAGATATCGGATGTGATCATGCTTATATTGCCTGCCAAGCAGTTTACGATAAAAAGGTATCGAAAGCATACGCATGCGACATTGCCCGTAAGCCTTTGGAAAATGCCAGACAGTCTATTGAGGAGCTTTCACTGCAAGATAGGATTTCCTGTCTTTTAATGGATGGTATGCAGGGTCTTCCGGACGATGTGGATGTGGTCGTTATTGCTGGCATGGGTGGAAAAATGATCGAACAGATCCTGCAAGAGGGGAATCCTGGAAGAAAGATACGATACATTTTATCGCCGCATCGGAATATTGAAAGTCTGCGACACTATCTACAGGAACACCATTTTCTGGTAATATATGAAAAAGTTGTATATGATCGACACTATTATCCGATTATAGTTTGTGATTACGATGCTGAACAAAGAGAAGATTATACAGAGCTGGAAATGGTTACGGGAAAAAATCCGGTGATGGATACAGATTACCGGTCGTATATCCATGATGAAATAAAGAAATATACCGAACTTTTAAAAAAAGTGGGAGAACCTCAAAGAAGCAACATTTTAAAAAGGATCGAATATTTAAAGAAAAGAGATATGTCATAGAATATGGTCTATGCATATCTCTTCTTTTTGATGGGAGTCATCTGTTAAAAAGCGAAGGATCTGTTTTGTTAGATAACCAGGTGTACTGGCTCCACTAGTTACCGCAACATTCTGCGCTCCTTTCAGATCGTCTATATTGAGCTCTTGTACATTTTGCACTTTGATAACGGTACGTATCCCGCTTTCCCATGCAGTAGCGGCTAGCTTTCGCGTATTGTTGCTGGAAGGATCTCCTACAACTATCAACGCATCGATTTGGTTCGGATCCAGGTTTCGAACAGCCTGTTGACGTACGCGGGTGGCGTTACAAATCTCATCATGGATCTGAGCATTTGGATATTTAGCATGTATGGCACGAAATAAAGAGTCAATCTCATAAATGGACATGGTTGTCTGATTTGTTACAAAGATTTTGTCAGCTTTAATATCACAAATGTCTTTTTCGCTTTGTATCAGATGAACATGATCACTGAGCAGATATATGGATTCTGCTTCAGGATGTTTGTATTTACCAATATAGAATACATCGTATCCTTCTTTCAGTTTCTGAGAAACTATTGCCTGCGTTTGTACTACAAATGGACAAGAGGCATCGACTACGATCAGTCCTTTATCTCTTGCTTTGGTCCGGACATCAGGATGAACACCATGCGCTGTAAAGATTACAATGCCTTCGGGAATATCATCGAGTAATTCCAACCGTGTACGCTGGCTATTTTCTACTGTTTGGATATCCAGCTGTTCCAACGCTTTTTTTACATATTGATTATGAACAAGATTACCAAGAACGGTAATCTTCTGATCCGGATATGCTTTTCGACAGTCGATTGCTTTTTGGATTGCCTGGCGAACACCGCCGCAATATCCTTGAGGTTTCACTTCAAATACATTCATGTCATGATTATGCCATAGACTGATATTTGTTTTCAATTGTTTTGTGTGGTAATATAGGGTAACCTTTGGAGGATTAAATATGAATACGGTAGAAAAAATTATGAAACTGGAAGGGTTTAAAGTACTGACGCCTATCCAAAAAGAAATCGTAAACAGACCGATGAAATATAGAGATGTAATAGGTATTTCCAGTACCGGATCTGGTAAATCCCATGCTTTTTTTATGGCAGTCTTCGATCAGCTCGATCCTTCCGTCGATCGAGTACAAGCCGTTATTTCAGCGCCTACACGTGAATTAGCTTACCAGCTATACAGCCGATGTAAACCACTGGCCGATGCTTTTGGCGTGCACGTGCGTTTGATTACCGGAGGAATGGAAAAAAAGAGCATTATCAAACAACCTCAGATTGTAATCGGGACCCCTGGACGTATGAAAGATCTGTTCATCAACAATAATGAACTTCGACTGGATACGGCTTCCATGATGATCATCGATGAAGCTGATATGACTTTGGAATTTGGATTTTTAGAGGATATTGATCAGATCCTTTCCAAGATGGATAAAGATATACAGATCATGGTGTTCTCTGCGACGATTCCGATGGAACTACAACCGTTTTTGAAAAAATATCTAACAGATCCATATTTGATCCAAATTGAAGAAAATCAACAATTTCAAAGTGATGTACACCATTATTTGATTTCTTGTAAACACAAAAGTTATATTGATCGTTTGTTTGATGTATTACCGGCAATTCAGCCATATGTATGTTTGATCTTTGCTAATACCAACGAACAAGCAGCACAGACAGCCAATGCGATGCGTGAACATGGGTATGATATAGCTGAACTTCATGGATCTATGGAGTCCAGGGAACGAAAAAAAGCGGTAAAGATGATTACTGCACATGAAAAGACATATATTGTGGCAAGCGATATTGCTAGCCGTGGTATTGATATCGATGGAATAACTCATGTTATTTCCATGGGTTTTCCAAAAGATCTGAAATATTATATACATAGAGCCGGTAGAACGGGCCGTGCTCAAAGAGATGGAACTTGTATTGCATTGTATATGCAAAGTGATGGTAATGCTATTCGTTCTTTGGAAAAACAAGGGATTGCTTTTGTTGAAAAGGATATTAAACAAAAGGAAATTGTGGATATCCGTAAAAAGGAAAAAAAGGGGAAGAAAGATGAATTGACGAGGGAAATTGAAAAGATCGTCAAAAAGAAAACGAAAAAGGTAAAACCGAATTATAAGAAAAAGCAAAAAGAACAAATTGAAAAGTTAAAACGTAAAAGAAAAAGAGAAATGATCCGCAAGGACATTCAAAGACAGAAAAAAGAAAGGGCTATTCAAAAACAGCGTGAAAAACAATAGTAATGCAATCTATCTGGGAAGTCATGTTTCCATGAAAGCGCCCTCCTACTTGTATGGTTCCATTCAAGAAGCACTTTCCTATGGGGCTAATGCTGCTATGATCTATACAGGACCTCCTAGTAATTCAATAAGAAAAGATCCTGAAATGTTTCAAATCGAAAAATCCAAACAATTGATGGAGCGTTCTGAGTTTGATGTCGAACGATTGATCATCCATGCTCCTTATATCATCAATTTGGCCAATTCGATAAAACCGGATATACATGATTTTGGATGTACCTTTTTGTCACAGGAACTGAAAAGAGCAAAAGCCATCGGAGCGAAGACATTGGTACTGCATCCGGGCAGTCATGTCAAGGCTGGTATGGAAACAGGAATAGAATGGATCATAAAGGGTTTAAACCAGGTGTTGGATTCCGATGATACGAATGTGAAGATTGCGTTGGAAACCATGGCCGGAAAAGGTAGTGAATGCGGATATACGTTTGAACAGCTTGCTTCAGTTTTTGAAGGGGTAAATAAAAAAGATCGGATCGGATTTTGTCTGGATACGTGCCATGTACATGACGCTGGTTATAATGTACACGATGTGGATGGATTGTTGGCTGAATTCGACCATATTCTATCGCTAGACCGGCTGTTATGTATCCATATAAATGATTCAAAGAATCCAAAGGGATCCCATAAAGACCGTCATGCTAACATAGGAAAAGGACTGATTGGTTTTGATGCTTTATACCGGATTGTCTGGCATCCTGCTTTACGGTCCGTTACAAAGATATTGGAGACACCTTATATTGACGGAAAAGCACCATATAAGGAAGAAATTGAACGTTTGCGGATAGGATAATGATCCACAGACGTTTTTTTCTTTATTTAGAATCTACTTTATATAACGCTGATTTTGTAAAAGTGTTTATTATAAAAAGGAATTGATGTTGAATTATGTGCATAAAAATAGTTAAATAAAGAGTATGGAATTCATTAAAAAGTACGGAATATACATAATATGTATTTTATGTCTGGTCTTTTTTACCCAGAACAGACAACCAGATTCTAAAAAGAAGCTGGACGGAATTGCTTATATAAAAGAACAAGAAAATCTAGAAGTTGACAATTTCAGCAAGAAGATGAATCAACTCCATAATGAAGAAATCAAGGCAGCGGCAAAAAAAGGTATTGTGGATGTGTTTTCCTATTTTCATGATTTTGTTCTGATGGGAGATTCCCGAACCATGGGGTATTCTACCTACGGCTTTTTGGAAGAAAGCCGGGTATTAGCGGATAGTGGTAATACGGTTTACAGCATTACGGATTACCTGGATCAACTGGATGCATTGAAGGTACATTATATTTTCTTTTCATATGGTGTGAATGATCTTGTTTCGAATCTGGATGCTTTGGATGGTGGATTTGATGGATTGTACGAGAACCAGATCAAAGAAGCTTTAAAGCATTGTCCGAAGGATGTGCATGTTTATGTGAATTCTATTATTCCTGCATCCGAAGAAACAACCGAAGCCAATGAAGAGTGGAAGAAGGTAGATGCATACAATAAAAAAATAAAAAAGATGTGTGAAAGAAATGGATGGACATACATCGACAATAATCAAATTTCAAATAATGGAAAAGCAGATATCTATGCCGGGGATGGCATTCATTTTGAAAGTTCATTTTATAAAACATGGGCATTGAACATGCTTCCATTGGAGGATCTATCATGAAAAAAAATATGTTGATACTGCTTCAAGCAGCCATGGTGATCGGGATGATCTTGTTTGTTCATATGCGTATGGATATACCTGAAGAAAAAAAGATTGCAGAAGAAAAAATGGTGGACTATATTACCTCGAAGGTCGATACGGAGGCGATGGAAAGGCGGGATAGTCAGGCTATGAAACGATTTTTGTCATTGGATCCTAGTTCGTATGAATACTGCATTTACTGGAAGGCAAAAGAT
Organism: Faecalitalea sp. UBA4312; assembly: GCA_002394635.1. GTDB lineage: Bacteria > Bacillota_I > Bacilli_A > Erysipelotrichales > Erysipelotrichaceae > UBA4312. The sequence continues at coordinate 58,351 of DGUK01000015.1, read as the reverse complement.
ACGATGACTGCAGATGAAATCGTTATCGTACGTTTTAAGGGTCCTGAGCAAGCATCAGATTTTGCTAAAAAGATGGAAACAAGGATACAAGATCAATTGGATGTTTTTGATAAATATGCTCCGAAACAAGCTGATTTGCTTCGACAGGCAACAGTAGAAACCTATACAAATTATGGTGTTTATATTGTTTCATCGGAAGCAGATAAGCTACAGGAATCCTTTGAAAAGAAAATTGGCATAGAGTAAGGAGGAACCATGAATTTTAATAATCTATTCTTTATATTCTGCTTTCTTCCGACGGTAATACTGATTTCCCGGTTTATGCGCAACACAAAGGCGTTAAATATTTTTTTATTGACAGCATCTTTGTTGTTCTATGGATGGGCAGATGTACGGAATGTCATTCTGCTTGGGTTATCGATAGGATGGAACTATCTTACCGGGAACATGATCAACACAAAAACAGACAGAAAACAAAAGCAGATGGTTCTGGCTATAGGTGTGCTGGTTAATCTGGGGTTGCTGGTGGCTTATAAATATACGGGTTTTTTATGGGATCTGGAACGAATCGATATGATCGTGCCGGTTGGATTATCTTATTTTACATTTAGTGAGATAACCTATTTAGCTGATATATACAAGGGACGATCGATTCCATGTGTTTCTTTGTTGGATTTTGCATTGTATATCAGTTTTTTTGGAAAGATTTCAATGGGCCCTATCGTTCCGTATCATTCGATGGAAGAGGAAATAAACCATCGTAAGCTGACAAATGAAGACCTTGGATCCGGATCGTTTTTGTTCATTAAAGGTTTGGCCAAGAAAGTTATATTGGCAGATACGATGGCTCTGGTGTTCAAACAGCTAGCTTCCAATTCGTCGATATTCGGTACATGGATATATGTATTATCTTACATGCTGCAGATTTATTTTGACTTTTCCGGATACAGCGATATGGCCATAGGTATTGGCAGAATCTTTGGCTTCCACTGGGAACCGAATTTTAGACATCCTTATCTGGCAACCAGCATACAGGATTTCTGGAGACGTTGGCATATATCGTTGTCACACTGGTTTAGGGACTATCTGTACATTCCTCTTGGTGGAAACCGCAAAAACCATATTTTGAATTTGGTGATTGTTTGGTTTTGTACCGGATTATGGCATGGAGCCAATATCACTTTTATCGTATGGGGGCTGTATTACTGTTTTTGGATATTGCTAGAACATCAATTTCTTTCGAAATATTTAAAGAAATACAAAATACTGGCTAGAGTCTATGCGTTGTTGATTATATTTATCGGATGGATCTTTTTCTTTAGTCCGGATATAGGTAGTGCTTTTCAGACGATTGGGCACTTATTACCAACAGGCAATCGTGCCTGGATCGATACAGAAGTTATGTATGTAGTTGGTTCCAATGCGATATGGCTGTTACTGGCTATACTATTTTGTACGAATATTTATCAAAGAATGGAACAGCTGCTTCTTTATAAAACAAACGACATTGGTTTCTCTATTATTACAGTGGCAATGCTGGCAGTCTTTGCATTGAGCGTTGTCTTTATCATCAGCAGTTCTTATCAGTCTTTTTTATATTATGCCTTTTAGAAGGGAGGAAAGATATGCCAAAATCAGATATAAACAAAAGATATGGTCGTTTTGGCTGGTTCTTTGTCCTTTTATGCGCATGTATTGGTTTGGTAAATCTTTATATTCCGGACCAGGCATCATCAGATATTGAGAATCGATCATTGGCACAATTTCCTGTCATTAACAAAGATCATATATTAAAAGGGCTGACCATGAAGGATATGGAAAACTGGTTTTCTGACCAGTTTATCCAAAGAAATGAAATGATCCAGTTCAAATACCAGATTCAAAAGAAGACAGGTATCAAAAAAATAGAAAATGTTTATTTAACAGAGCGTGGACTAATTGAAGCCATTGAACCTGCCAATGATACAGAGCTTGACCGTAATTTGAACGCAATGAATGCTTTCTATCAAGAAAACAAGTTGAATACAGTTTTCCTGCTGGCGCCCAATGCGGCTAATATATATCAGAATCTGTGCCCGTACGATGCTGAAGCAATCGATCAAAATAAACAGATGGATTTAGTGTTTTCGTCTCTGGATGAAAACATACAAGTTGTAGATGTTCGCCAGATGTTTAAAGAACACAACCACGAAAAGTTGTATTATAAGACCGATCATCATTGGACGACTTTGGCTGCTTATTACGCATATTCATTATTACCGTTGGAACCGGTACCTTTGGATCAGTATGATGTTATGAAAGTAACTGAAGATTTTTCCGGAAGTTTATCCCATGTGGTCGGTAGCGATGATCTGAAAGACTCTATCGAGATCTACGTACCTAAAAAGGCCGTGGACTACTTGATGACCAATGAAGCGCTTGGGGTCAAATCACGAACAGTGTATGACGATAAAGCCTTAAAAACACAGGATGCATATTCTGTATTCTTAGGTGGTAATTATTCTATGATCAAACTGGAAATGGATAATGACAGTTCCAAACATCTTTTGATCTTTAAAGACAGTTATGCAAATAGTTTGATTCCTTTTTTGATTCCGCATTTCCGAACTATTACCATTATTGATCCTCGCTATTATTATGAGGATATACGATCTGTTATTAAATCAGATATGATTACGGATATTTATTATATTTATAATTCAAATACATTTGTACAAGACACATCTCTGGCGGATGTGATCGGACAAAAGGAGCCTTCTTAACAAGACTCCTTTTTATATAAAACAACTTCCTAAAAAAAGAAGGGATTCTCCCTTCTTAGAATGCATCAATTTCTTCTTTTAATCGCTTTACCATGTTCTCCTGTGGCATCTTTTCGATAATTTTACCACGTTTTATCAGCAGTCCTTCATTATGTCCTCCCGCAATCGCAATATCGGCATGTCGGGCTTCTCCAGGGCCGTTAACGGCACATCCCATAATGGCTACCGTTATCTTTTTGTTGACGGTTTTTAAATATTCTTCAATTTCATTGACGACTGGTTGCATATCCCATTGTGTTCGACCACAAGTCGGACAGGCAATCAAGTTAGGTACATTATCAATCAGATGACATGCCTGCAACAATTCTTTTGCGATAGTGATTTCATCATATGGATCTCCGTTGATACTGATCCGGATGGTGTTACCGATTCCTTCCAGCAAAAGTGTGCCCAAGGCTAATGAAGACTTAATAGCACTGGTTGTCAAGGTACCTGCCTCAGTTACACCAAGATGCAATGGATATGTAAAGGTTTTGCTGGCCAGCCTGTATGCTTCGATGCATAATAACGGATCGCTGGATTTGAAGGAAAGGACAGTGTTGTAAAAATCACATTCTTCCAAAATGTGCACATGTCGCATTGCACTTTCCACCATACCTTGCGCAGTTGGCTTTCCGTATTTTTCATGTATATCCCTCTCCAGTGAACCACTGTTAATTCCGATCCGGATCGGGATGTGTTTTTCTTTACAGGCATCCACGACTTTTTTTACATTTTCCCTGGAGCCGATATTGCCTGGATTTAAACGGATCTTGTCTGCGCCAGCTTCAATGCAAGCCAAGGCCAGACGATAATCAAAATGGATATCTGCTACCAGAGGAATATGGATCTGTTCTCGGATCTTACGGATAGCTGCTGCATCTTCCTTATCCATACAGCTGACCCGGATCATCTGACATCCAAGATCTTCAAGCTTTAGAATCTGTTGTACCACTTCGTTGACTTTAGATGTTTTTATATTACACATGGATTGTATGATAACCTGATTGTTTCCACCAATTGGTAATCCATTGACTAAAATTTGTCTTGTTTCATTTCGTTTCATAATTACCCCTTGATAAGTATACAATTTTTTATTCCTAAACAAAAGAATAGAATTTAGTGTATAATAAAAAACGAGGTGAAAAGTTTGAAATTACCGAAGATTCAATTCCCAAAAAGTAAACCTTCCAAACGATCATTAGATCAGGAAATCAGCCATCGTATCCTGGTATTATCCGGAACGATTCTGGTAATATTTTTAATTATCTTTATTCGTTTGGTCTATATACAGGTGTTTTCCTATGATGAATATACTGCCAAGAAAGATGATTATACTTCTATTCAACAGTATGTAAGTGCACCGCGTGGGCAGATATATGATGTCAAAGGCCGTGTACTAGCTAAGACGGTTGTCAGCCACAACATCGTATATACATCTCCGAATAACTTATCTGCTGAAGATTATGAATTGTATGCACAACGCGTCGTCGAGGTCTTCGATATTGATGTAGATCAGTTTTCAGAATTGGATAAACAAGATGCATATATTACATATAAGTCCTTTTTAGATCCTGATGATAAAGAATATGGTGCCAATCATTTGTTGACCACAAAAGAGAGAAATGAATATGAAACCGGTTTGTGGGGAGATGCGGCGGAGGGTCGTCGGCATCAGATATTGATCAGCCGGATCGGTAAGGATGAAATCAATGAAATGTCCGATGAAGAGCTCAAGATGGCTATTGTATATCAACGAATGACAGAAAACGCTTCAACAGGGCAGGAAAACGTTATTCTTCAGGATGTCAGTGACCAGGATGTTGCGTATCTTGTAGAACACAAGAGTGATTTTCCAGGCTTTGATGTGGATTTTGGAGGGTGGAAACGAGAATATCCATATGGAGAATCGTTATCGGATGTCATTGGTACAGTATCCAGCAGTACAGAAGGATTACCGGAAGAAAAAGCAGATTATTTCCTACAACGAGGATACCAATACAATGCAACAGTCGGGAAATCCGGTCTGGAGCTTGAATACAATGACATTCTTGCCGGAACGAGCCAGGTATCCAAAATTACTTACGATTCAAAAGGCCTTGCTCATAAAGAAGTTGTTAGAGAAGCAGTAAAGGGAAACGATATTTATCTTTCTATTGATATTGAATTACAACAATATCTTGACAAAGTGTTGAAATCGATCCTAGAAAACAATGCTGGAGCTAGCAAACGTGAAAATTTCTCCAGCTTGTATATGTGTATCATGAATCCGAATGATGGTTCGGTTCTAGCTTTATCCGGATATCAGATCGATCTGGACACTAAAAAGATGACTTACTTTGCTTCTGGTTGTTACCAGCAGCTGTTCAATCCGGGATCCAGTGTAAAAGGGGCAACGGTTTATATGGGCTTGAGTGAAGGTGTTGTCAAGCCGAACGAGGTCATTATCGATGATGTGATGAATATTGCCGGGCAAGAGTTTGCGTCGTATGAAAACCATGGAGCTGTCACGGATATTGATGCTTTGGCGGTTTCCAGTAACGTCTACATGTTCAATATAGCTATTCGAATGGGTGGTGCTGTCTATGTTGAAGGGGAGCCACTGAATATACAGGATCTTTCGGGTACGCTGGAACGAATGCGTTATTATTACTCTATGTTTGGTTTAGGAAATGTGACTGGACTGGATGTGCCGAACGAAACAACCGGCTATATGGGCATTGCCAAAGAGCCGGGTATGTTAATGCATTATTCAATTGGCCAAATGGATATGTATTCTCCGATCATGCTGCTTCAATATGTATCAACGATTGCTGCCGATGGGAATATGTATAAACCTTCCTTAATGAAATATATCAAAGAGGTCAATAGTGAACAGATCATTGATGTTGGTACCGGTCAGTTGAAAAGTACATTACCTACAGAAAACCAAGAATATCTGGAGCGTGTTCAATTGGGATTCCGAACGTGTGTAACGAAAGGAAATGCAGGCGATGATATGAAAAATATCAAGGAAGGGGTTGCCGGAAAAACCGGTACAGCCGAGGTGCAGGATAAATGGACAACGGCTGTCTTTGTAGGGTATGCTCCTTATGAAAAGCCGGAAATTGCCTTTGCGTGTGTAGCTCCGACATCCAGTATCAACACCGGCGATGTTGCTGAAAATATTTGTGCTTATGATGTAGTACCGACGGTTGTAGAGAAGTATTTCTCCATCTATCCGGCAGAAGGGTATTCAGAAACAGAGGAATAAAGGAAATCCGAAACGGGTTTCCTTTTTTCATTATAAAAGCCCTTACCAATATTCTTGTTTCCGGTAAGGGCTAATTATGAAATGAATCTATTCATGGATACTCCTTTCTATTTCATCTCAATCTATGTTGAATACCTGTACTTCAATAATCTATCTATAGAGGTATTTAACTATAGATAGAACTTCTTAATGTCCCATTGGTTTGTCCTCTTTCTTTTATAACTTTATTATAGAAAAGTTATAATTATTGTAAATATAAGAGGAATAAATGGGAGAAAAAATGGAAAAACTGGTCTTGTTTGATTAAAATTGAATAGGTGATTGATATGAAATTATTACAAAATATGAAAGTATTGGATTTTACAACCTTGCTACCAGGACCGTATGCCACTTTAATGCTGGCAGATATGGGGGCTGACGTTATAAAGATAAGTTCACCACAAAGAAAAGATCTTGTTCTTGAATATGAACCTTTTATTGAAGGGACACAATTATCTGCAAATGAAGCTTGGTTAGGCCGTAACAAACGAAATATTTATCTTGATCTGAAAAATAAAAAAACGGTCGATCTCATTAAAGAATTAATAAAAGAATACGATATAATCATAGAACAGTTTCGCCCAGGTGTTATGGAACGACTGGGCCTAGGGTACGAGCAACTGAAAAAAGTCAATCCGAAGATTATTTATTGTTCTTTGACTGGATACGGGCAAACAGGTCCTATGGCTTGTGCAGCCGGTCATGATTGTAATTATATGGCTCGTAGTGGAAATCTTGCGATGGCAGGCTACAAAGAAAGCGGTCCTGCTCCGATGAATATTCAGATTGCTGATCTTTGTGCAGGTGCCATGAACTCTGTCGTATCTATTCTGGCGGCCGTTCATTATAGAACAATGACGGGAATTGGTCAGGCAATTGATGTAGCAATGCTGGACGGGTTGATTCCTTTTTTAGGTATGGAAGGGATACGGTATCTTACGACAGGACAAGATAGTGGTCGTGAACAATGTCGACTAAACGGTGGTTCTGTGTATGGATATTACCGAACCAAAGATAATGAATTTATCAGTGTAGGATCTCTGGAACCAAAATTTTGGGAGTCATTCTGCTTAGGGATAGGCTGCCCGGATCTGATTGAAGGGAGCTGTGAACCGGAAGATATTGAATCTGTTCGGACCCGGATCAAAGAGAAGTTTTTATCAAAAACGAAAAAGGAATGGATGGAAATATTTAAAGAACTGGACTGTTGCGTAGAACCGGTATTGTCAGTTAAAGAAGCATTGGATCAGGATCCTCAAATTCTTGCGCGGGAAATGGTTTGTAACGTCAAGGTGCCATCTTTTGATCATCAAAATCCGCAAACGATTCGGCAGTTGGGATTCCCGGTGAAGTTTTCAAAGACTCCGATAAGCTATGATACATGTGGATATCCTCTGGGATACCATACAAAGGAAGTTATTGAAGAATTCGGATTCGATTATGAAACACTAAAAAAGCAAGGCGTATTTGGGCTTTAAAAAGCACATTCTCTCTTGCACAACGGTATTAAGTTTGATACAATTCTAATGTTAACGTGAGGAGGATTGACCATGAGAGATCGTATCATTTTTAAATGTTCTGTATGTGGTGATGAAAACTATATCGGTACTCGAAATAAAAGAAAACATCCAGAAAAGATGATCATTAAAAAATATTGTCCGAAGTGCAATCAGAAGACGGATCATAAGGAGAAAAAATAAGAAAGACCGATTATCGGTCTTTTTTATCAATTGAGTTATGAAAGTAGTCGAAAGAACATTAGGGCCAGTGCAGACAAACTGTTTTGTATTGATGGATCAAGGATATGCATTAGTGATCGATCCGGGAGATATTTTTTCTGATCTGGATTCTGTTTTAAAGGATAACGGATGTGAACTGGAGGCCGTTTTACTTACACATGGTCATTTTGATCATATTGGAGGACTGGATGATTTACTAAGCCGTTACGATGTACCGGTTTATATTCATACCTCAGAAGTGAGTTTTTTATCCGATCCAAAAGCCAATGGATCTGCTTCTTTCTTTATGCATTTTATCAGTCATGCCAAGGCTATCGGGATTGAAGAAGGAACCCATCAGATCGGACATTTTACTATAAAGATGCTCCATACACCTGGCCATACGATTGGTTCTTCTGTGTTCCTATATGAAGACTGTATGTTTGCCGGAGATACATTGTTTCAAGGCTCTATAGGAAGAACCGATTTACCATCTGGTTCCATGATGCAGATGCGTCAATCATTAAAAAGGCTGGCAAAGCTAGATAAGAACTATACGATTTGCTGTGGACATGGACCAAACACTACATTGGAACAGGAAAAGAGCTGGAATCCATATTTAAGAGGATTATAGAATTCTATGAAAATATAGAATTCTTTTTTGTTGCCATTTTATATAAACGTACATGATAACAGAGGTACGACATGGAACAATTACTCATATCTTTAATTCAATTAGCTATAGATAAAAAAGCAAGTGACATTCATTTTATTCAGGAAAAGAATCATCTGCAAATACAACTACGAACCATGCGGGGAATTATACCATTATATCAGGATCTATGGGATACAGGTTTTTTTGAATTTTTAAAGTTTCATGCAGGCTTTGATCTAACTAATCCCTATTTACCGCAAAGCGGGCAGTTTGAAATTAAGATTCAGCAACGTCGTATTTATTGCCGTTTTAGCGTTATTGTCAACCAGACAATTCAGACAGGTGTTTTACGTATGCTGAATACGCGTGAGGATTTATCGATTGAAGATTTAACGGATAATCCCGTTCATAGAAAATATATGCAACGGATTTGTCAATTACGTCATGGATTGGTTATTTCCACAGGACCTACAAACTCTGGAAAAACAACAACTTTACATGCTATTCTTCATACGATTGCTGCTCAGGGACAGTATAAAGTAGTCAGTCTGGAAGATCCGATCGAAATAGAAGATGCCAGTTATCTTCAGCTGCAGATCAATGAAATGCAGGGATTTACCTATGAGAAGGGGATCGAAGAACTATTACGACATGATCCGGATGTTATATTTATTGGCGAAACACGCAATGCTTATACGGCTCATATGGTTGTTCGCGCTGCTCTGACTGGACATCTTGTATTTACTACCATGCATTCAAAGAATGGACAAGAGAGTTTACAACGTTTATATGATTTTGGAATAAGGCCTATTGAACTACGTAATACACTGACCGCCATCTTGTCCCAGAGGTTGTATTTGAAAGATAGGAAAGGAGGAAAGCAATGTATTTATGAGATTCTTTCAGACAAAGCCTTGGTATATACGATTGAAAAAGGAAAGACACCGCCGAAGTTTCATACCCTCTCTTACGAAATTCAAAATGCTCTTGACAACGGAGATATCATTGACCCACAAGCCTTCAGAGATCTGCAAGGTCTCCAGACAGGAGATGAAGCAATTTCGTCAAATGATGAATCATGGCTTTGAAGTAAAGATGGTCATGAAATGCTGCTTCAAAGAACATGAGAAAATCATCCGAGCTTTAAATGAAGGAAGGACCTTGTCTGATATTCTGACAATGGGGCAAAAAGATCCTTATTTTTTCTATATCCGAATTCTAGCGAAGCATATTCCATTGATGAATGCGATTGATTGTGCCGAACGTATTGAGAGTACCGAATCAATTGCGAGAAAAGATTTTTTAAAACAGGTAGGATATCCGTGTTTTCTTTTGTTTTTTTCCTACTTTCTCGTTGAATTTTTTTCCCGTACGATCATCCCATCTATGATGGTTTATGCTCAAGATACATCTATGATGACAATGATAAAGGGAATGAAGGTGTTTTATATTATTCTGTTTTTCGTATCTGGTATTTTTGTTGCATTGTTTGAAATTCATTTACATACGTTCATTGATATTCGATGGTTCAATCGTATTCCAATGTACAAAAAGATTCAGACTTATACTTTTTCTGAAATCTGGAAAGCGTTAATGGACTTTGGATTATCCACACAGCAGTGTGTCCAGATCATGAATGAAATTCATTTCTCCAAACCTATCACTACTCTGATTCGATACACTGATCAACGACTGCATCAGGGTTATCCTATCCATGAAATTTTCGAGGGGGTCTTGTTTGATGGATCGTTTGGAACGTTTGTACGTACTGGGCTGATGACCGGCGATTTAATTGGCTTGTTGACAATCTATCAACAATATACTCGTCTCGGTATTTCAAGGACGGTGAAACAATGGGTCGTTGCTATACAACTCGTTTCGTATCTGAGTGTTGCGTTACTGGTCTTTGTTTTCTATCAGGTGATTTTAATGCCGTTAAATCTTCTTAATACATTTTAGAAGGGAGGATGGAAATGAAAAATGCGTTTACTATATTGGAAATGATGATTGTAATGCTCGTTGTGGCTTTGTTATTATTGATCACTATACCGAACATTCAACAAAAAGAGAAAATCATACGTGCAAAAGGTTGTAATGCGCTGGTGGATATCGTGAACAGCCAAATTATTCTCTATGAAATTGATCATGATAAGACGCCGACCTCTGTTTCACAATTGATTAGTGAAGGTTATCTGAAGGAAAAACAAGATACATGCCCGAACGGGAAACATGTGGTGATCGTCAATGGAGAAGCCAAAGCTCAGTAATGGATTTACATTAATGGAGGTATTGTTTGTTCTTCTGTTAATAAGTGTATGCAGTATTTTTTTATCATCGCACAGAGACCATTCTATGATTTTGTTTATGCAGCAATTGCAGTCTCGTTGCCTATATGTGCAGGAATCTTCTTTTTATACAAAGAAGGATAAAGATGTGGAAATTCAGGACAGACAGGCTGTTTTTGACAATGACCGTTTCTCCTATCCAAAAGGGATCAGCTGTACACCATTTTCATTTCATTACAATGAAAATGGAAATATATCTAAAGCTGGTACTGTGCATTGCCAAAATGGAAAACAGAGAAAAAAGATGGTTTTTCAACTTGGGATGGGACGAATCCGCATTGAATAAAAACGGTTTTCTATTAACCGAAGCATTGCTTGGACTGTTAATTTTAGGGATATGCGTAGAACTGATTTTAGTTTGTGCAAGAATTATGGATAAGGGAAGCGGAATACAGATTGAAACGGAAATATCTACCCAATGGTTTTACTCTGATTGACAGTCTTTTAGGTCTATGTGTATCTATGATCGTATCATTTCTTGCATTTCTTCTGATTTTGACATGCCAGCGTTTATTAAACCTACCATCGGTGCAACAGGATCAGTTTGCTATTCTTCAAATGCGTCAGCTTGCGATGCTGGCAAGCGATAATCATACAGAAAACGGGAAATGGATCTGCATTTTGAATCATGAGGAGTATACGATTGGTTATGATCGGCACAGACTGGTTAAAACAAAAGGATATGAGATTCTTATGGAATTCATTGATCATGCCGTTTTTTATGAAAAAGACCACAAGATATTTTTGAAATATGAAAAGAATAAAAAGACATATACATTCCAGATCGTGTAATGGGTACGCATCCTGGCTGGCTTTGCTGTGCTTGGCCCTTACATTGGAAATTGTTGGATATGGTTGTATATGGGCGGTCAGTGTTATGGAGCTGCAGCTCTGCTCTGAACAAAGTGAAATGGATCTAGCGTGTTTATCTTATGCCCGACATATTGTTTCCACGAATACATGGGTGCGTCGTTGCCATGGTAGTGAACAGCATCTTTTAACAGATATGGATGCTACTATTGATTCTGTTTCTGTTCATTTTCAGGATCATGGAACATATGTACTCTGTTCGTATGAAAAAAAAGGAAAACATATTATGATGAAGATATACTATGATGATAAATCAATCGTGGGAATGGATATTGACTCTGATTAAAAAAAAGGGTAAAATTCACCTAAAGGTGTTGAAGTGGAGTAGTAATTTCGGAAGCTGGCAGAGAGAACAGGCGGGTGGTGGAAGCCTGTCCAGATAAGAAATGAACTCGCCATGGAACTGATTTTGATCCGTAATCTTGCGTTAAAAGATAGAGGGCATAAGAAATTTCTTATGAACTAAGGTGGTACCGCGTTAATAAACGTCCTTAGAGATAGGGACGTTTTTATTTTGAGGAGGAAAGAGACAATGTACGATCATCAAACGGTAGAAAAAAAATGGCAGAAACGATGGCTGGAAGAAAAAACCTTTGCATGTGATACAGCTGATTTATCAAAGCCAAAATATTATGTTCTGGACATGTTCCCGTACCCGAGCGGTCAGGGTCTGCATGTAGGGCATCCGGAAGGATATACGGCCACGGACATTGTAGCGCGTAAAAAACGTATGGAGGGCTATAACGTACTGCATCCGATGGGATGGGATTCTTTTGGTTTACCAGCTGAACAATATGCTATCCAGACCGGAAATCATCCAGCTAGTTTTACAAAACGGAATATCGATCATTTTCGTGAGCAGATCCAGTCTTTAGGATTCAGTTATGACTGGGATCGTGAATTTGCGACCAGTGATCCATCTTATTACAAATGGACACAATGGATCTTTTTACAACTGTATAAAAAAGGATTGGCATATATTGATGAAATCCCGGTTAACTGGTGTCCTGAGTTGAAAGCCGTATTGGCAAATGAAGAAGTCATAGACGGAAAAAGTGAACGAGGTGGATACCCTGTAATCCGAAAGCCAATGCGACAGTGGGTATTGCGTATTACCGATTATGCAGAAAGACTGCTAGATGATCTAGAATTGCTGGACTGGCCGACTTCAACTATAGAAATGCAAAAGAACTGGATCGGAAAATCTCAAGGTGCTAATGTAATTTTCAAAATTGATGGTCATGATAAAGAGTTTACTGTCTTTACTACACGTTGTGATACGTTGTTTGGAGCTACATATTGTGTATTCAGCCCGGAACATCCGTTTGTGGATGAAATCACGACGGTAGAGCATAAACAAGAAGTGGATGAATACAAAGCCATTTGTGCAACAAAGAGCGATCTGGAACGAACCGATTTAAATAAAGATAAAACAGGTGTATTTACCGGTGCATATGCGATTAACCCGGTGAATGGAAAGAAAATTCCAATCTGGATCAGTGATTATGTGCTTGCAAGCTATGGAACGGGTGCTATCATGGCGGTTCCTGCGCATGATACAAGAGATTATGAATTTGCTAAAAAGTTCAATTTGCCGATCATTCCTGTATTGGAAGGCGGAGATATTGAAAAAGAAGCTTATGTGGATGATGGAAATCATATCAATTCCGAATGGATGAACGGATTGAACAAAGAAGATGCTATTGCCAAGATGCTCGAATGGCTGCAGGATCATCATTGCGGTGAAGCAAAGGTAACCTATAAATTACGTGACTGGTTATTCTCCCGTCAACGTTATTGGGGAGAACCAATTCCGATCGTCAACATGGAAGATGGTACGCAGCGTACTGTTGAATTGGATGAACTTCCGTTGGAACTGCCAGCCACGGATAATTATAAACCTAGTGATAACGGCGAGAGTCCGTTAGCTAACGTGACTGACTGGTTGCATGTTGAAATTGACGGAGTGAAAGGAACCCGCGAAACCAATACGATGCCACAATGGGCAGGTTCATGCTGGTATTACATTCGTTATATCGATCCGCATAATAATGATGAGATTGGAAGACCGGATCTGTTGAAGCATTGGCTTCCGGTAGATTTGTATGTCGGAGGAGCAGAACACGCTGTATTACATTTACTATACGCTCGTTTTTGGCATAAGGTATTATACGATTGTGGTGTTGTTCCGACACCGGAACCATTCCAAAAATTATTTCATCAAGGCATGATCCTGGGAGAAAACGGGGAAAAGATGAGCAAGTCCCGTGGAAATGTCATCAACCCGGATGAGATCATTGAAAGTCATGGTGCAGATGCGTTGCGTGTATATGAAATGTTCATGGGACCATTGGAATCTGCATTGCCGTGGTCCACGACCGGACTGGATGGGACACGTAAATGGTTAGAGCGTGTCAATCGATTCTTCAGCGAGGTTGCTACGATCACAGATGAAAATGATCATGCTTTGGATAAGAGCTTCCATGCAACGGTAAAGAAAGTATCACATGATATTGATGCATTACGTTTAAATACTGCCATCAGTCAAATGATGGTATTCATCAACGACGCCTATAAAGCTAAAACGATTTATCGTCCGTATGCTGAGGGCTTTATCCAAATGTTTGCCTGCTTTGCTCCACATTTAGGCGAAGAGTTATGGCAGAATGTATTAAAACATGATGAGTCAATCACATATGCGTCGTGGCCAACTTATGATGAGAAATACTTAGTTGAAGAGACTGTGACGGTTGTTGCACAGGTAAATGGTAAAGTTCGAGGAAAGTTTGAGGTACCTGCTGGATCGGACAATAAAATTCTTGAGGATATGGCCTTATCTCTGGACAATGTAAAACGTCAGATCGAAGGTAAGGAAGTTAAGAAGGTTATTGTTGTGAAAGGAAAAGTAGTAAACATTGTTGTAAAGTAGTATCCCTGTGATACTACTTTTTTCTTGATGTATATTCTTTATTCTGTTATAATTCACGCAAGGCTAGGAAGAGAAAGAGTCTACAGATCATTCTGGATCAGAGAACGACTGGTTGGTGAAAAGTCGAACAGAGCCTGTAGAGTACACCTTGGAGCTTCTATAAGACGTCATCCTGCGTTAAAGGATTGAGTGCATGTATTTTTACATGAAGTAAGGTGGTACCGCGGTCATTCGTCCTTATTTAATAAGGACTTTTTTTATGGGAGGATATCGAAATGAAATTATTTGATGAATTGAAGTGGAGAGGATTGATCAATGATATCACAAGTCCGGAAGTGGAAGATGTGATCAACAACGATAAAGTAACTTTCTATATTGGAACAGATCCAACAGCAGACAGCTTACATATCGGACATTATTCCTCTTTATTGATGGCAAAACGTTTACAGCAGCATGGGCATCATCCAATCATGCTGGTTGGTGGAGCGACAGGATTTATCGGTGATCCTAAAGCAACAGGAGAGAGACAGATGCTGACTGCCGAACTGCTGGAACACAACTATCATGCATTATATAACCAGATCCAAAAACTTTGGGGTTTTGAAATGGTGAACAACCTGGACTGGACAAAGGATATAACCATTATTGATTTTTTGAGAGATTATGGAAAACTGTTCAATGTTTCTTTTATGTTAAAAAAAGAAACGGTTCGTAAGCGTCTGGAAACAGGTATCAGCTATACGGAGTTCTCTTATATGATTCTCCAGTCTCTTGATTTTTTAAAATTATATCAGACTAAAAACTGTACGATGCAGATTGGCGGACAGGATCAATGGGGAAATATTACTGGTGGTTTGGAACTGATACGAAAAAAATGCGGGGCTGATGTAAAGTGTTATGGATTGACCATGCCATTGATCACTAAAGCAGATGGTACAAAATTCGGAAAAAGTGAAACAGGAACTGTATGGCTGGATCCAGAAAAGACCAGTCCATATGCTCTTTACCAATTCTTATTTAATACAGAAGATACCAAGGTTATTGAGTATTTGAAAAAACTGACTTTCTTGAGTGTGGAACAGATTGAAGCTTTAGAATGTTCTTTGAAAGAAGAACCACATAAACGTGCAGCGCAACGTGCATTGGCAGAAGAGGTTGTTCGTGATTTGCACGGCCAGGAAGCTTTGGATACAGCTTTAAAGATTACCAATGCGCTATTCAGAGGTCAATTGGATGAACTGGATGAATCCCAGAGAAAAGATGCCGTTAAAGATATGGAAAAAATTGACTGTACGACTGGATTGATGTTAGAGGAAGTTTTGGTAAACTGTTCCATTGCTTCCAGTAAAAGAGAAGCCAGAGAATGGATCAAAGGAAATTCCATCAGTATCAATGGTACAAAGGTTAAAGATCCAAGAACTATAATCACGAAGGCGAATGCTTATGTGGATAATAATGTCATTATTCGTCGCGGAAAAAAGAGATACTATTGTATTACATTAAAAGAAGAGTGATCACTCTTCTTTTTTATAATATTTAGATTGCCAGGTATTCTCTCTGGCCATTTTTTTATCTATTTCATTCAAAACGATGGTTTTTTTGATTGTCCATAAAGGTTCGATAAGTTCTGGAGCCAGACCATCTCCAGTCAGTCTTTCTATGATCATATCTTCCGGAAGAATTTCCAATTGTTTGATGACAGTATCCACATATTCATCCCGGCTCATCAATTTAAAAGGCTGTTTTTTATAGGTCTGTGCCATCTGGGTACCTTTGATTAGATGCAGCATATGGATCTTAATGGCTGTTGGATGATGAACAGCGACTTGCCGAGCTGTTTCTAACATATCTTCCTGTGTTTCACCTGGCAGAGAATTAATAATATGTAAACACGTTTTAATAGGGGTTTTTTTTAATTTTTCCAATGTCTGCCATACCTCAGCTGTCGTGTGGTGACGATTACAGGCCTCCATTGTTTTATCGTTAACGCTTTGTAATCCTATTTCGATCCATGTTTCTTTATGTCCTGCTTTTTCGGCAAAATACTCGATAGAATTCTGACTGAGACAGTCAGGTCTCGTAGCTATCGCAATTCCATGCACATTTTCCATTTCATAAAAAGGATCATAGATTCTTTTTAGTGTTTCAAGGTCGGCATATGTATTGGTAAACGATTGAAAATAAGCAAAACCTAGACAATCCGGCCATTTATTATGCATTCGTACCAGACCTTGCTCGTATTGCTGAGGCAATGTACTTTCATACAAGAGAATACTATCACCGGATCCTTTGGATGAACAAAACGTACAACCATTGTATCCTTTGGTGCCATCTCGGTTTGGGCAGGTAAAACCGGCATGTAAAGGAACTTTGGCAATTTTTCGACCAAAGCTATGTTTAAAATAGTAGTTCATCGTGTAATATCGTTTGTTGTCATCTGAATACGGAAATGGGTTCATGTTGATATTTTAACATAAAAGAAAGATTAGAAAAATGATAGAATATCATGTCAAATCATCTGGAAAAGTTGGATTGTAAAGTGTCAAGATTGGTTGGCAACTGTTCAATATGGTCTATGAGGAATATAATAATGCTAACAATAGTAACTAGGAGGTGTCTATTATGAAGGTTAAAATTGTAGGAAAAAATGTGATAGTAACACCGGATATTTCGGAAAAGATCAATAAGAAATTGAACGTGCTGAACAAGTATTTCATCATTGATGAAAATGATGAGGCAAAAGTACTGATTCGGGAATACCCAGCAAAACAAAAAATAGAGGTGACAATTCCTACCAAATATGCAATCCTGCGTGCCGAAGTCGTTTCGGATGACATGTATTCAGCTATCGATATTGCAATCGATAAGCTGGAAGATCAAATCCGAAGACAGAAGACACGTCTGCAGAGAAAAAATAAGACATCGTTGGCAGAAGCATTCTTGGCAGAAGCAGAAGATGAAGATTATGGCGATGAAGTCGTAAAAACAAAGTCGATCGTGCCTCAGGAGATGAGTTTGGATGAGGCAATCATGAAGATGGAATTACTGGATCACGATTTCTTCATTTACACAGATGACGAAACTGGGAAGATTGCGGTGGTCTATCGGAGAAACGATGGCGGATACGGTTTAATTGAAACAGAATAGAGCAATCTATTCTGTTTTTTTTCCTACTTACATCTTTTCAAATTCATTTTCTATGCTATAATAAATTTCGAGTAAGGAGGTTTTCCTATGAGTTTTATGGATAAGGTAAAGGACTTCGTAAACCCAATTGATGAGGATGAAGATTACGTTGGTGAAGAGGAAGAAGTAGTGACTGCTACGGAACCTGCTGCTGCATCTGAACAAGAACCACAGAGTCGTTATGAAAGACCTGCAGCACGTACAAATACTGCTGCATTGAGCGCATCTACAAAAATGGTATTATTTGAACCTAGAGGCTTCGGAGAAGTTGAAGAAGTAGGCATGCGTTTAAAAGAAGGTCGTGCTGTTGTTGTTAATCTGCATAAATTAGATCGTGATTATGCACAACGTACAATCGACTTCTTAACAGGTGTTGTTTTCGCATTAGACGGAAAAATCCAGAAGATTGGCCAGAATGTAATTTTATGTTCACCAGCTCAGATTGGTGTAACAGGAACTATTTCATTAGGCGATCCTGACGATTTTGATGAAGAATAATCAAATGAATATTAAAGGTCAGGAAGCGTTTTTATCGAAGATCAAAGATCAGCTATATAGTTCTAAAGTCAGAAATAAACCGTTTCTGACCTTTTTTTTGACACCTGTAGAAGTTCGTATTCTAGATCAGATTATACCAAAAGATATGTTCGTTTCTTATTATGGTGGGTATGCACAAGCCCAAAGGCAAGTTGCTTTCGTATCTCCATTTGAAATGACTCCTGCTTTTGATGTAGACATACTTTCTGCATCGTACGACTCACGATATAAAGTATTAACTCATAGGGATTTGCTGGGGGCATTGATGCATCTAGGGATTGAAAGAAACAGGATCGGGGATCTGATAGTCGATCAAGACAAGATCTACATAATCTGCAAAAAGAATTTAAGCGAATTTATCCAATCCAATTTGTTTCAGATTGGCCGATGCCATGTATCGTTTTCTTTAGATAATGATGCTCAAATTCATTATTTGGGATACGAGATCATCAATGTTGGTGTTGCTAGTCTTCGTGTAGATGCTATTGTCAGCGCATTAAAACATTGTTCACGTTCCCAATCTGCTACTATGATCAATCAGGGCCTGATAAAAGTTAATGATGTAGTTCTTGAACAAAACTGCCAATTATGTAATAATGATTTTGTTTCGATTCGGGGTGTTGGACGGTTTCAGTTTATTGAGGTCAGCCACACTACAAAAAAAGATCGACTCGTATTACAAGTTAAGAAGTTTATATAAGCAAAGACAAAGACACGTTATGATGAAGATTCTAGCTAGAGAGCAGCGGTTGGGTGAAAAGCTGTATAGATATTCATGGTAATATCACTTTAGAGCTGATTAGCTGAACATAGTAAGCTGATCCGGCGGCGAACCGTTATTCGTTTGAGGTGTACATAAAGTTTATGTAAACTAAGGTGGTACCGCGTGTTAGCGTCCTTAGACAAGGACGTTTTTTTTATGGAAGGAGACAAAGAAGATGGATTACAAAGACACATTGCACATGCCGAAAACGCAGTTTGAGATGCGTGGAAATCTGACAAAGAAAGAACCGGGAATCCAGAAACGCTGGAAAGATATGGATCTGTATCATCAGATGCAGGCGCAAAGAGAAGATGCTACACCTTTTGTTCTGCATGATGGGCCTCCGTATGCCAATGGAGATATTCATTTAGGTCATGCGCTGAACAAGGTTTTAAAGGATGTTATTAATCGTTCACATTTCATGGATGGATACCGAATCGATTATATCCCAGGATGGGATACGCATGGATTGCCAATTGAAACAGCGGTTACAAAAGCAGGATATGATCGTAAAAAAATGGGAATTGCCCAGTTTCGCAAGATTTGTAATGATTATGCGTTGGAACAGGTTGAAAAACAAAAGAAGGGCTTTCTGTCATTAGGGTCTGTTGGGGATTATGATCATCCATATATTACTTTGACAAAGGATTTTGAAGCAAAACAAATTGAAGTTTTTGGTAAAATGGCCTTGGAAGGTCTCATCTACAAGGGATTAAAACCTGTTTACTGGTCTCCAAGCAGTGAAACAGCCCTTGCGGAAGCAGAAGTAGAATATAAAGATATGAAGACACCGACCATCTATGTGAAGTTTAAGGTTAAGGATGGTAAGGGAATTCTTGATAATGATACATATTTTGTCATTTGGACAACGACGCCATGGACAGTTCCAGCCAACCAGGGTATCTGTTTAAATCCGCGTATGACATATGCGCTGGTAAATTCAGACAAAGGAAAACTAATTGTCCTGGAAGAATTGGTTGACAATTTGCTTCCACAGTTTGGCTGTGAATCTTATACTGTTGAAAAGACATTTAAGGGAAAAGAACTTGAGTTTATTACATATGCCCATCCTTTGTATGCAGATGATGTAGATCGGGATGGATTTGTGATGATGGCAGACTATGTTACGGCAGAGGCAGGTACAGGTTGTGTTCATACTGCCAGTGCTTTTGGCGCTGATGACTTCTATACGATCCGCAAATACGGAATGGAAGTATTTAATAACGTTGATGATCAAGGACGTATGACAGAACTGGCCGGTGATTGGTTGCAGGGACAATACGTTTTTGATGCCAATAAAACAGTTACATTAAAGCTGGATGAAATGGGCTTGTTATTAAAGATGGAATGGTTGACACATGCATATCCACATGACTGGCGTACAAAAAAACCAATTATCTATCGTGCTACAACCCAATGGTTTGCCTCTATTGATAAGATTCGTCAAAAACTTCTGGATGAAATTGATGCGGTGGAATGGATTCCTTCCTGGGGACAACAACGTCTTCATAATATGATTGCAGATCGTGATGACTGGTGTATTTCTCGTCAGAGGGCATGGGGTGTACCAATTCCAATCATTTACGGAGAAGATGGAACCCCGTTGATGGAAAAGGAAATCTTCGATCATGTAGCTGCGTTGTTTGCAGAATATGGATCAAATGTATGGTTTGAAAGAGAAGCAAAGGATCTTTTGCCGGATGGGTATGTTTCCGAACATTCTCCTAACGGTAAATATACAAAAGAAACAGATACGATGGATGTGTGGTTTGACTCTGGGTCTTCCCATACAGGTGCTATGATCGCACGTGGATTAGGGTATCCGGCTGATCTCTATTTTGAGGGTTCGGATCAGTATCGTGGATGGTTCAACTCTTCGTTGATCGTCGGCACGGCAGTTCATGGTCGATCTCCATATAAACAGTGTTTATCTCATGGTTTTGTTATGGATGAAAAGGGTGTCAAGATGTCAAAATCGCAATGGAATGCGGTAGCACCTGCGGAAATCACAAAGAAGTATGGTGCGGATATCTTGCGTTTATGGGCTTGTTCCGTTGATTATCAGGCCGATGTATCCATGGGGAAAAAGATTTTAAAACAAGTAAGTGATAACTATCGTAAGGTTCGTAATACGATCCGTTTCTGTATGGCTAACCTGGACAACCAATCTTTTAATAAAGATGAATGTCTGCCTATTGAATCGTTGGATCCAATCAATCAGTACATGATTGTTAAACTGCATGATGTAATCGATGAAGTAAAACTGGCTTATAAGGAATATCGTTTTGCGGATGTCGTTACAACCTTATCAACTTTAATGACCAATGATCTGTCCGCATACTATCTGGATTACACCAAAGATATTTTATATTGTGATGATCAGGATGATAATCAGCGTCGCCAGGTACAGACAGTTCTGTATACAGCGTGTGAAGTGTTGACGAAATTGTGGGCACCGATCCTTTGCCATACTTGTGAAGAAGTAAACGATTATATGAAGTGGAATGAAACATCCATTCATCTGGAAAGCTTCCCAGAAGTACCTTTAAACTTCGATACAGAAGGATTGTTGAAAGAAATGGATCTATTATTCGGAATGCGTAAAAAGGTCTTAAAAGCACTGGAAGACGCCCGTAAGGATAATATGATTGGTAAGGCATTAGAAGCACAGGTTGCGTTAAATCTAGATGTGGAAACTAAAGCGGCTTGTGATAAGCTGTTAAAGAACCCGGCACAATGGCTAATTGTTTCAAAAGTGACGTTTGTTGAAGAAGGTCCGGAAGTTGTTGTAGAGAAAGCAGATGGACATGTATGTCCTCGGTGCTGGAATATGACGGAAACAACCAATGAAGATGGTTTGTGCGATCGTTGTTTCTCTGTTATGCAGATGATCCGAAATCGATAATTAAAGTATTATCATTAAGTTAAGAAATAAGGTAATCACAGAAATATGTGGTTGCCTTTTTTTGTTTTTAAGTAAATATTAGACTGTTTTTAAGAAATAAGATTGATGTGGCACAGCTGATAAAAGTTCTCCCTAAGGGCAATCCACAAAGGGCTAAAGTCGTTTAATAACCGGATAACAAAAAAAGAGCGAAGAGACTGTAACACAAGTGCCTTCGCTTTGGATCTTAATTCTCAGTGTATTTATGCAGCTAGACGCTTAACATAACTGAATGATATTGACCTGAAAGTCCGCTTTTTTATTGTCTTTCCTTGACGATTTGGAAACCATGCTGATTCAAATCGTTTTTGATTGTATTCAAATGCTCTTTGTTTCTTGTTTCCAAAGTAATCTTTAACAAGCAGTCTTTGATATCCAAGTCTGGATCAGCATTGTCATAATCAATGGCAACAACATTACCGCCGTTTTGGGCGATGATCTTGCTAACACCGGTCAACTGCCCAGGCTTATCCGTTAACTGGATCACAAAGCTTGTTTTTCGGCCGCTGAGCAACAAACCACGGGTAATGACCCGGTCGATGATATTGACATCAATATTTCCTCCGGAAACAACACAGACGATATTCTTTCCGTGCAGAGGAATCTTGTTGAACATGACAGCTGCTACAGACACAGCGCCGGCTCCTTCGGCAATGATCCTGTGTTTTTCTAAAAGGGTCAGAATAGAAGCGGCTATTTCATCTTCGCTGACAGTGACGATTTCATCCACATATTTTTTTACCATCTCGAAGGTAATATCTCCCGGATGTTTAACAGCAATCCCATCAGCAAATGTATTGACACTCGGCAGCGTCAATTGTTTATTTTCTTTAATGGAATGGTACATACTGGCAGCATTTGCAGCTTGTACACCATAAATCTTAATATTCGGATTCATGCTCTTTGCTGCAAAAGCGACACCGCTGATCAAACCACCTCCGCCGATTGGAACAACGATGGCATCGACATCGTCCATGGCTTCCATGATTTCTAAACCGATTGTTCCTTGTCCGGCGATAACATCTTCGTCATCGTATGGATGCACAAAGGTATATCCATTTTCTTCTGCCATCCTGGCTGCCAGAGCATAAGCTTCGTCATAAGCCCCTTCTGCCAGGCAGACTTTAGCGCCATATCCTTTTGTGGCCTCAATCTTGGAAATCGGAGCATTATCCGGCATGCAGATAACGCAAGGGATATTTTCCTGCTGTGCCGCTAATGCGACACCTTGTGCATGGTTCCCGGCGCTGCTGGCGATGATGCCCTTCGCTTTTTCTTCTTCGGAAAGCTGACTGATTTTATAATATGACCCACGAATCTTGAATGAGCCGGTTTTTTGCAGGTTTTCCGGTTTCAGATAAACGTTGTTATCGGAAGACAATCCCATTGCCGGCATAAGATCGGTTTTACGTACGACTTTTTTTAATACATTCTTAGCAGAGAATACTTTATCAATTGTAAGCATATCGTTTTACCTCGTTTCATATTTTGAATATTATAACATAAAATACAATAAATAATCTTAAATAACCGTGATAGTAATATTTGAAGCTGATTGACAAGATGAGTATACCATTTTATAATTGTCATACAACTATTATACAAGATGTATGACAACTTGAAGGAGGGTATCATGAATCTGAAAATGTGGAATCTGCAACTTCATACTCTTACTATCTTTTCAAGCTTAAAAAAAGATCCGGTGTTTAAATTATTGATGAAAACAATCGGATCCGATCCAAAAGATGTGGAAGATTTCATAGAAAAGTATTGTGAATTTGTTGCTGCATTGTACGATAGAGATATCAATCTATCTCGTTATATCTATTCATTAGTTATGAATGATGAAAACACTTATGTGCATTCCGTTGCCCGTAAAAAAGATATTAGTCCGTTGATGGAAAAAACATTGATCCAAGAATTAACTTTTTTGGAAAAAGTAAGTCTATTGACAAGTGATGAATTATTGAAATCATTGGATTATAGAGGATTTTTACCACAATGGGAGGTATCTTACTATGATTTTGTAAAGGCGTATAAAGAACACCTGGAGAATCTCCCAAAGACAGGGTATGGCGTTTTTGCCAAATATCGAGCATTTAGCATAGCAAATGATACACTGGTACCAATCCGCTTTCCGGATCCGCAAAGGCTGGATGAGCTGATCGGATATCAAATGGAAAGAGAACAGGTTATAAAAAACACACTGGCTTTTTTGCAAGGATTGGATGCCAACAATGTACTTTTATATGGGGACGCTGGTACCGGAAAAAGCTCAACGATTAAAGCTGTCGTCAACGAGTATTATCCAAAAGGGCTGCGTTTGATTGAAGTAAAGAAACATCAGTTGAACTCAATGCCTGTCATTATGGAACAGTTGATGGATAATCCTCTGCACTTTATTCTATTTATTGATGATCTGAGCTTTGATTCCAATGATGATAGTTTTATTGCATTAAAGAATATCTTGGAAGGTGGCGTGAACCATCCGCAGAAAAATATACTGGTTTATGCAACCAGCAATCGACGTCATTTTGTTAAAGAAGATGTAAATAATCGTATGGGTACTGAGCTATTTGTGAATGATTCAATTCAAGAAACCATGAGTTTAGCTGCCCGCTTTGGTTTGACAATTACGTTCCAGAAACCGATGAAAGATCTTTATCTGGAAATTGTAGGCCAACTGGCCGATCGTTACGGGCTGAAAAAGGATCGCAAAGAGCTTTTGAAGGAAGCGGAAGCTTTTGCAATACGAAGCAGTGGGCGGTCTCCACGTACTGCAAAACAGTTTATTGAAACCGTCAAAATCAATGAAAATATCAAATAGAGGAAATTATGAAAGAAAATTTAGCATCGAGAACAGCCGATACTTTACGTACTCTGATTGAAAATGGATCATATAAACCTGGTGAAAAGCTGCCAAATGAGAATATACTGTCCAATCAGTTAGGAATCAGCCGTACGACATTAAGAGAATCGATCAGAACATTGGTCAGTGAAGGGGTTCTGCGTGTGGAAAGAGGTAGTGGTACGTTTGTCACAGATCCGTTCAACCAGCCTACAGAAACAACATGGAGCATGAATGATGAAAAGGTGACATTAAGGGATCTATACGAAGCACGTATGATCTTTGAACCGGAAGCTGCGGCTTTGGCATGTCGCCGTGCCACGGATGAAGAAATCGAACATATCCTGGAATTGGGTGCGGAAGTACAAAAACAAATATTGGAAGATCCGACAGGCAATGCACGAATTGCCAGCGAAAGTGCGTTTCATTCATCTATTATCAAAGCTAGCCATAACGATTTTTTAAGCCAGTTCATGCCTATTATAACCGAAACTATAGAGAAAACATTTGCCCTTCGTATCAACCTGGAAATGATAGCGGAAGATGCCTACAAGGATCATATAATGATCATGGATTTTTTAAAGAGAAGGGATGCACAAGGGTTAAAGAGCGCTGTGCTTATTCATCTGCATCATGCGGTATTACATGAGCAATTGGTAATAAATGATTAATTGTTTATTGACAATCATATAAAACAGACTTACAATTGTCATACAACATGTACTTAAGTTGTATGACAAATACATATCAAATTAAAAGGAGGATATCAAATGTCAGAAGCACGTATTTTTTATGAATCAGATTGTAATTTATCTTATCTGGATGGTAAAACCATCGCTATCATCGGTTATGGCAGCCAGGGACATGCTCATGCTTTGAACCTGAAGGAATCTGGGTGCAATGTCATCATAGGTTTATATGAAGGATCAAAATCATGGGCAAAGGCAGAAAAACAAGGATTAACTGTTTATACAGCTGCTGAAGCTGCAAAACGAGCAGACATCATTATGATTTTGATCAACGATGAAAAACAGGCTGATATGTATAAAGCTGATATTGAACCGAATCTTGAAGATGGAAATATGTTAATGTTCGCTCATGGTTTTAACATTCATTTTGGATGTATCGTTCCACCTAAGAATGTGGATGTAGCCATGATAGCGCCTAAAGCACCGGGTCATACAGTACGTTCTGAATATCTGGCTGGTAAAGGAACTCCATGCTTGGTAGCCGTTGAACAAGATGCTACTGGCCATGCATGGGATTTGGCACTGGCTTATGGTGCAGGTATCGGTGGTGCTCGTGCAGGACTATTGGAAACAACTTACCGTACGGAAACGGAAACGGATCTATTTGGTGAACAAGCTGTATTATGTGGCGGCGTATGCGCATTGATGCAGGCTGGTTTTGAAACCCTGGTTGAAGCAGGTTATGATCCTCGTAACGCATATTTTGAATGTATTCATGAGATGAAACTGATCGTGGATCTGATTTATCAGTCTGGATTTGAAGGAATGCGTTATTCTATTTCCAATACAGCTGAATACGGTGACTATATCACAGGACCGAAAATCATTACAGATGAAACTCGTAAGGCAATGAAAAAGATTTTATCTGACATCCAGGATGGTACATTTGCCAAGGAATTCCTGCTGGATATGTCCAGTGCGGGTCGTCAGGTTCACTTTAAGGCAATGCGTAAGAAAGCAGCAGAACATCCAAGTGAAAAAGTCGGTAAAGAAATCCGTAAATTATACAGCTGGAACAGTGAAGAAGATAAACTGATCAATAACTAATGAAGTCAGTATAGTGAATCTCCTATGTTGCATACGAAGCAAAGGAGATTCCTTTTTATTTGTCAATCCATAATAAAAGGATGTATCTATATGGATACATCCTTTTTACTATTTTAAGATTGCTCCGATATTGGCGCCTTGTACCAATCCGGCGTATCGTTTTAGCCAGCCCTTATCAATTTTTGGAGGCAGGATCGTCAAATGATCCATGCGATGTGCGAATTCTTTATCAGAGATCCGTAAATTTAAAACATGATTTGGGATATCGATATCGATGATATCTCCTTCCTGGATAATACCAATCGGACCACCGCTGGCTGCTTCCGGTGCTACGTGACCGATTGAAGCACCACGACTGGCTCCGGAGAAGCGTCCATCTGTAATCAACGCAACGGTTTTATCCAGTTTCATACCGGCTAAAGCACTGGTAGGGTTCAACATTTCACGCATACCTGGACCACCTTTCGGTCCTTCATAACGGATAACGACAACATCCCCATCTTTGATGTTTCCGGCATAGATATTTGAAATAGCATCATCTTCAGAATCGAAAACCCGAGCTGGCCCGGAGTGAACCATCATTTCCGGAGCAACCGCACTTCTTTTCACAACAGATCCGTCCGGAGCGATGTTTCCATATAAAATGGCAATACCGCCGGTAGATGAGTACGGATGATTTGTAGGTCGAATTATCTCTTCGTTTTTATTAACAGCATATCGTATATTTTCTCCTACTGTTTTACCGGTGACTGTCATACACTCAGTGTCAATCAAGTCTAAATCGCTCAATTCACGAAGCACAGCTTGTAATCCACCAGCTAAATCCAGATCTTCCATGTGAGTAGGACCTGCCGGGGCCAGATGGCATAGGTTTGGTGTACGATCGCTGAATTCATTAAATGTTTCAAGCTTCAGATCATAACCAGCTTCCTGTGCAATTGCCAATAAATGTAAAACACTGTTGGAGGAGCACCCTAAGGCCATATCGCATGTGAGAGCATTCTTGATGGAACGTTCATTGATGATGTCTTTGATCTTAATATCTTTTTCTAACATATCCATAACAGCCATACCAGCGTGCTTCGCTAACTGGATCCGTCCGGAATAGACTGCCGGGATCGTTC
This sequence comes from Faecalitalea sp. UBA4312, assembly GCA_002394635.1. Taxonomy (GTDB): domain Bacteria; phylum Bacillota_I; class Bacilli_A; order Erysipelotrichales; family Erysipelotrichaceae; genus UBA4312. The sequence goes on along the minus strand of DGUK01000015.1, from coordinate 30,543 downwards.
CGCTGCCCGGCAGGGAAATGCCCATGGCTTCGCATAAACATGATACGGAATTGGCTGTGTACATACCGGCACAGCTTCCGCATCCTGGACATACTCCTTGTTCAAATTCGGTTAATTCCTCATCGTTGATCATATTCGCTTTACGAGCACCGACGGCTTCAAACATTTTGGATAAAGATACTTTTTGTCCTTTTACATTTCCAGCCAGCATCGGTCCACCGTTACAAACAACGGTCGGTACGTTTACACGTAAAGCGCCCATAACCATTCCGGGTACGATTTTATCACAGCTTGGAACAAGAACCAATGCATCAAAACAATGGGCTTCTGCCATTGTTTCTACAGAATCGGCAATAAGCTCACGACTGGCTAATGAATAATGCATGCCTTTATGTCCCATCGCAATTCCGTCACAAACACCGATTGCAGGGACTACAATAGGCGTACCACCAGCCATAGCAATTCCGGTTTTAATAGCATCTACCAGTTTATCTAAATGTGCATGTCCTGGAACGATATCACTTTTTGCGGATACGATACCAACTAACGGACGATCCAATTCTTCTTTTGTATATCCCATTGCGTAGAATAAGGAACGCATAGGGGCTTTTTCGATTCCTTGTGTCACTTGTGCACTTTTTTTGTTATTCATTCTTTTTCTCCTTTTTATATAAAAGTGATTCATAACGAATCACTTTTTAAACATCTTCAGAATCTACAATTGCGTTACGGGAAATACCCGTGATTCCAGTACGACAGATTTCCATGATTTCATAGCAACTGACCATATCCAGGAATCCATCGATTTTTTCCGGTGCTCCTGTCAGCTCTATGATCATGCACTCCTTGTTCAAAGATATGATTTTTCCTCGATAAATATCAACAATCTGAACAATACCGGCACGATTATATTTGTCACAGGCAATTTTCAATAAGAGAAGTTCTCTGAACAAACTTTCACTTTTTTTCAACAGGCGGACTTCTTTTACGATTTCCAGCTTTTCCGTCTGTGTTAGAATCTGTTGTAATTTTTGTCCGCTTCCTTCAAATACAACCGTAATTCGGGAAATCTTAGGATCGTCGGTTGTTGAGACCGTCAGAGAATCAATGTTAAAACCGCGCCGGCCGAATAAGCTTGAAATTCTAGTCAGAACATTGGATTGATTCTCAACGAATATACTGATTACTTCCTTAGCCATAGAACCTCCTAGTCAATGATCATGTCTTTTACCGACCCGCCATTTGGAATCATCGGTAAAACACGTTCTTCTTTATCGATATTACATGCAATCCATACAGGACCCTTACATTGAAGAGCTTTTTTATAAGCCTCCTTGAATTCATTCAATGTATTACATGTAAAGCCTTGTGCGCCAAATCCTTTAGCAACGGCCTCGTAATCGGTTTTACGATTCAAGATCGTCTGCGAGTAATGCTTGTTATAAAAAATCGTCTGCCACTGATAGACCATTCCTAGGACCTTGTTGTCAAAAATGATCGTGATGATTGGAAGATCATAGGATACAGCAGTACATGCTTCGTTCATATTCATATGGAATGATCCGTCACCTGTAAAGTGGATGACACGTTTATCGGGATTAGCAACCTGTGAACCAATGGCAGCTCCATAGCCAAATCCCATTGTTCCCAGTCCACCACTGGTGATGAAGGAATGCATATTATGATGTTTTACAAACTGTGCAGCCCACATTTGGTGTTGTCCAACATCGGTAACATAAATTGTTTCCTTGTCTGTATTATCGCATACGTAATCGATGATCTCCTTTGGACGAAGCTGGGAATTCGGCATCGGTGCACGGACTATCTTCTGATAAGCCGTTACTTTGTCGATCCATTCCGTATGTTCTGCTTTATTAACTTGTGGTAACAGAGCCGTTAAAACTTCTTTGATATCGCCGATAATACTGTAATTGATCATAACGTTTTTGTTAATCTCACTGGCATCGATATCAATCTGTATGATGGCAGCATTTCGGGCAAAGCGTTTCGGATTCAAAGCAACACGATCTGAAAAGCGTGTACCTAATGCAATGACCAGATCGGCCTCATCGATGGATTTGTTAGCTGCAACGGTTCCATGCATACCGACAAGACCCAGGTTTTTTGGGTCATCACAGTCAATTACACCAGCAGCCATCATTGTATACGTTGCCGGAATATCCGCTTTTTGGATCAGCTCATACAGTTCCTTTCGTGCTCCGCTGGATTGAACACCGCCGCCAAAGTAGATAACAGGGCGTTTTGACATATTGATAACACTTGCGACTTCCTCTATAGTTGTTTGATTAAATGTCGGATTCGGGGTTAGAGCAATTGGAGGCATCGGAGTATATTCGATGGTTGCTGCTGTTACATCTTTTGTGATATCGATCAGAACCGGGCCTTTACGTCCTTCATTGGCAATTCTGAATGCGTTTCGGATCGCTGCGGCCAAATTGTCAATTTTATTAACGAAATAGTTATGTTTAGTAATTGGCAGGGTGATGCCTGTAATACTGACTTCCTGAAAAGAATCACGCCCGATCATATCATCGCTAACATTGCATGTTATGGCAACAAGTGGAATGCTATCCATATAAGCAGTAGCGATCCCTGTTACCAGATTGGTAGCTCCCGGACCGCTGGTTGAAAATACAACGCCGGTTTTACCGGTACTGCGTGCATATCCATCGGCGGCATGGGCAGCCCCTTGTTCATGTGCGGTTAGAACATGATGGATTTTATCTTGATAATCATACAAGGAATCGTAGACGTTCAATGCAGTCCCACCCGGATACCCAAAGACTGTATCTACACCTTGTTCCAAAAGTACTTCCATTACAATTTGAGAACCATTTAATTTCATGTTATACCTCCCAAAAAATAGTAGTAATATTATAAAGCAATTCCTAATGAATCTCAATATTAAAATGTAACCGCTGTATGAATAATGTAAATAAATGAAAATGAAATTGATAAAAATGAAAATGTTTGTGTTGCTCTATTGAAATAAAAATATATTTCGGATATAATTCAAATTAATAATCGGCGATGAAGTGGAGTAGTAGTTTCAGCGTTTCGTTACAGAGAGCAGGCGGTTGGTGGAAGCCTGTACAAACTAGAAATGAACTTGCCATGGAGCCTGACGTGTTCTTCGCGTTAAGAAGAAAGTAAGGGCATAAACAGAAAGAGTTTATGAACTAAGGTGGTACCGCGTGCAAGCGTCCTTAGCAATAAGGATGCTTTTTTTATTTAGAAAAGGAGTGAATGCACATGATGAATCACAAAAAGTACAAAAGAGGTTACTTTATGCCTCCGGAAGAAAGCTATGAATGGGTAAAGAAAGAGTATATTGACCATGCACCAACATGGTGCAGCGTAGATCTTCGTGATGGCAACCAGGCTTTGATCATTCCGATGAGCTTGGAGGAAAAATTAAAGTTTTTTAATACATTGATCGAAGTTGGATTCAAGGAAATAGAAATCGGATTTCCGGCAGCCAGTGAGACGGAATTTGAATTTTTACGTACATTAATTGATCAGAACCTGATTCCAGATGATGTAACGGTTCAGGTGTTGACGCAAGCACGAGATCATATTATCCGAAAAACGTTCGATTCCTTGAAAGGATGTAAAAATGCGATCGTTCATTTTTATAATTCTACATCGTTTGCGCAGCGGCAGCAGGTATTCAAGATGTCTCGTGAAGAAATCAAAAAGATTGCGGTGGATGGAGCCAAATTAGTAAAACAGTTGTCGGATGAAAGTGGTATGGATTACCGTTTTGAATATTCACCTGAAAGCTTTACTGGTACAGAGGTGGATTTTGCATTGGATGTTTGTAATGCGGTCATCGATGTCTTTGAACCGACTATTGAAAAACCATTGATCATCAATTTGCCAGTAACAGTTGAGATGTCCATGCCACATGTGTATGCATCCCAAATCGAATATATGTCAAAACATATGAATCGCAGGGAAGCAGTAATACTGTCTTTGCATCCACATAATGACAGAGGTACCGGCGTAGCTGATACCGAACTGGCGTTATTGGCCGGAGCCAATCGTGTGGAAGGCACGTTGTTTGGTAACGGGGAGAGAACCGGCAATGTGGATATTGTTACCCTGGCCATGAATATGTATAGTCATGGTGTGGATCCACATCTAGATTTTAGTGATATGCCGCATATTGTCGATATTTATGAACGTTGTACCAGGATGGAGGTTTATGATCGTCAGCCTTATTGCGGTAAGCTGGTCTTTGCTGCATTTAGTGGTTCACATCAAGATGCTATTGCCAAAGGCATGCAGTATCATAAAGAGCATAACCTGGAGCAGTGGACTGTACCATATTTACCAATCGACCCAAACGATGTTGGCCGTGTTTACGAGACTGATGTTATTCGCATCAATTCACAGAGTGGCAAGGGTGGTATTGCTTATATCATGAACAATTACTACGGATATGATCTTCCTCGGATATTCCGTGAACAATTCTCTTATTACATTAAGGATATTTCAGATCATCAGCATAAAGAGCTGAAACCAGATGAAATATTTGAGATCTTCAAACGCGATTTTGTTGATCTAAACGATCCAATCAAACTGGATGAGTATCACTTTATCCGTACTGGAGATAAATATATGGCGACTTTATCCATTTTGTTCCATGGAGAAGCCATGGATATCACCGGGCGAGGAAGCGGCCGTTTAGATGCGGTAGCTAATGCTTTACGTAAACATTGTAATTTAACTTTTGATATTGTCGATTATAATGAAAGCTCCTTGACACGAGGCAGTACATCCAAAGCGGTATCATATGTACAGGTAAATGACTGTATCAATGAAGATCGTTTTGGAGTCGGTGTAGACGACGATATTATGGCAAGTAGTATCAAAGCGCTCATCAGTTCTTTGAATCGTGCGATTATCCATAAGGAGGATTAATATTATGGGATTGACAATGACCCAGAAAATTTTAGCTGCTCATGCCGGCCTGGATTATGTGGCAGCCGGTCAGTTGATTGAGGCAGACCTGGATTTGGTAATGGCCAATGATATTACCGGACCGATGGCTTTGCCAGTTATTAGACAGATGGGTGGTAATGTATTTGATAAAGATAAAGTTGTCTTTGTCCCGGATCACTTTGTTCCGAATAAAGATATAAAATCAGCAGAAAATGCGAAAGCGATGCGCGAATATGCGATCGAACAGAATTTGACGAATTTGATGATCCAAGGTAAATGTGGTATTGAACACGCCATTCTGCCAGAAAGAGGTTTGGTATACAGCGGGATGACTGTTATAGGTGCTGATTCTCATACTTGTACGTATGGAGCTTTAGGCGCTTTCTCCACAGGTGTCGGAACAACGGATATAGCAGCGGGGATGGCCAGCGGGCAAGCGTGGTTTAAAGTACCGGAAGCAATTCAGTTTTACCTGCATGGAAAGTTGAAACCCTATGTTAGTGGTAAAGATGTCATTTTACATATCATTCACAAGATCGGTGTGGATGGCGCACTGTATAAATCAATGGAATTTGCCGGTCCCGGAGTGTCTGAATTGTCGATGGATGATCGGTTCACTATTTCCAATATGGCAATTGAAGCGGGTGGTAAGAACGGTATTTTCCCCGTGGATGAAAAAACAATAGAATATATGAAACAGGCTGGTGTGAAAGACTATAAGATATATCAAGCGGATGACGATGCCTATTATGAAAAGGTTATCGATATCGATCTAAGCTTGATTACACCGACAGTAGCGTTTCCACATCTGCCAGGTAACGGAAAAACATTTGATGAGATTGAAGCGATGGAACCGATTGCGATCGATCAGGTTGTGATTGGTTCATGTACTAACGGACGTATGGAAGATATGCGCCGGGCAGCAGCTATTTTAAAGGGCCATCAGGTTGCTAAAACTGTCCGTGTCATGGTTATACCTGCAACGCAAAATATCTTCCTGCAATGTATTCACGAAGGACTGGCTGATATTTTTGTGGAAAGTGGCTGTGCATTTAATACCCCAAGTTGTGGCCCTTGTATGGGTGGTCATATGGGTGTCATGGCTAAAGGAGAACGTTGTGTTTCCACTACAAACCGCAATTTTGTCGGGCGTATGGGAGATACGGAAGCATTGATTTATCTGGCTAGTCCAGAGACTGCGGCAGCGTCAGCCATTACAGGATATATCACAAATCCGGTTAAATTGGGAGGTGCACAATAACAATGGAAGCTCATGGTAGAGTGTTTAAATATGGAGATAACGTTGATACAGATGTCATTATTCCAGCACGTTATTTAAATTCATTTGATGCAAAGGAGCTGGCTAGTCATGCCATGGTTGATATCGACCCTACATTTGTAGAACGTGTTCAACCTGGGGATATCATAGTGGCTAGAAAAAACTTTGGATGTGGTTCATCTCGGGAACATGCACCTCTAGCTTTAAAAACGGCTGGTGTATCTGTAGTCATTGCGGATAGTTTTGCCCGTATTTTTTATCGGAATTCAATTAATATCGGATTTGCGATCATGGAATGTCCCGAGGCGGCAGAAGTGATTTCTGACGGTGATGAAGTAAAGGTTGATTTCGATACAGGGGTTATCACCGATATAACAACGGGACAGACATTTAAAGCACAACCATTTCCGCCCTTTATGCAAAACCTTATAAAAATGGGCGGATTGGTAAATTATGTAAATAAGAAAAAGGAAAATTAGATATGGAAAAAAATATTGCAGTCATAAAGGGAGATGGCATTGGGCCGGAGATTATAGCGGAAGCCATCAAGGTGTTAAGGAAAATAGAAAAAAAATATCATCATGTTTTCCATTTGACAGATGTACTGGCAGGTGGTGCTGCCATTGATGCAACCGGATGCAATCTGCCACAGGAATCAATTGATCAGCTTTTAGCCAGCGACAGTGTTTTGCTTGGAGCAGTTGGAGGTCCAAAATATGATGATCAGCCACCGGCAAACCGGCCGGAAAAAGCATTGTTGATGATTCGTAGCAAGCTGGGATTGTTCGCTAATTTGCGACCGGCTGTTTTATTTCCGCAGTTGGCAGATGCTAGTCCTTTAAAGGAAAGTATCGTAGCGCAAGGTATCGATTTTGTGGTTGTAAGGGAATTGACCGGTGGTATCTATTTCGGTAAACATGAAACAAACGGAGATCAGGCTGTGGATGTAATGCCTTATTCCGTTATGGAAATTGAAAGAATTGCCCGTGTGGCCTTTGATACTGCAATGGTAAGAAGAAAAAAAGTTTGTTGTGTGGACAAAGCGAATGTTCTGGATACTTCAAAACTTTGGCGTAAAGTGGTAACTGATGTTGCAAAAGAATATCCGGAAGTATCATTGTCTTTTATGTATGTCGATAACGCTGCCATGCAGATCTGTAAAAAACCCAGTCAGTTTGATGTCATACTTACCGAAAACATGTTTGGAGACATCCTGAGCGATGAAGCCAGTATGATCACTGGCACGATTGGAACGATTCCATCTTCCTCTTTGGGAGAAACTTCCAGAGGGATGTATGAACCGATCCATGGTTCAGCACCAGATATTGCCGGAAAAGATCAAGCTAACCCCTTGGGCACTATATTATCTGTTGCTATGATGCTAAAGTATTCGTTCCATTTAGAACAAGAAGCAGCTGATATTGAAGAAGCTGTGAATAAGGTTTTGGACAACGGATATCGTACGGCCGATATGATGAGCGAAGGAATGAAACAGGTAGGTTGTCGGACAATGGGAGATCTGGTTGCTTCTTATATAGAATGAAAATAATGTAAGCAATTTGTAAATGGTTTCATGCTTTCGTTGAAATTTTCTTAACAAAGGTGTATTTTAGTTTAAAGAGAAACAGGATAAGGAAGGTGTTTACAATGGGTAAAGTAAATTTAGATTGGTCAAATATTGGATTCCAATATCGTACCACGGATTACCGATATGTATCTATGTATAAAGAAGGTGCATGGCAAAAGGGTGAAATTACCAGTGATCCAAATGTTGTTTTGAACGAATGTGCCGGTATTCTACAATATTGTCAAGAAGTATTTGAAGGATTAAAAGCTTACACGACAAAGGATGGACATATTGTTACATTCCGTCCAGATTTAAATGCAGAACGTATGATCGATTCTGCAAAGCGACTGGAGATGCCTCCGGTCAGCAAAGAGCAGTTCATGGATGCCATCGAACAGGTTGTAAAAGCCAATGAGGCATGGGTACCTCCGTATGGAACCGGAGCTACATTATATATTCGTCCTTATATCTTTGCTTCAGGACCTGTAATCGGCGTTAAGCCGGCAGATGAATATCAGTTCCGTGTACTCGTTACCCCAGTAGGACCATATTTTAAAGGGGGAGCTAAACCATTAACATTATGTGTCAGCGATTTTGACCGGGCAGCACCTCGTGGAACCGGACATATCAAAGCCGGTCTGAACTATGCGATGAGTTTGCATGCATATGTGACAGCACATAATAACGGATTTGATGAAAATATGTTCCTGGATCCCGCAACAAGGACTTATGTAGAGGAAACAGGTGGCGCAAACTTTATCTTTGTAACGAAAGATCAGGAGGTCGTCATTCCGAAATCGAATTCTATTTTACCTTCGATCACACGTCGTTCATTGCACTATGTAGCAGAGAACTATCTGCATTTAAAAGTAACAGAACGACCGGTAAAACTTGAAGAAGTAAAAGATTTTGCAGAGGCCGGATTGTGTGGGACGGCTGCTGTTATATCGCCGGTCGGTAAAATTGTCGATCATGGCAAGGAAATATGCCTGCCAAGCGGTATGGATGAAATGGGCCCGGTTACCAAGAAGCTGTATGATACATTAACAGGTATCCAGCAAGGAAATATCGAAGCACCGGAAGGCTGGATCCATCAGATTTTATAATTAATAAAACGCGAATCATACTTTGATCCGCGTTTTCTTATGGAAGACTGATTTGTTCACTAATAGAATCTGTAGCATATATATAATAATTACCGGTTTTCATCAAAGGTTTTTCTGAGGGCGCCTTGTCCTTATCGAAGATCCAGATAGCATCGATCTGCAGTTTTTTTGCCAATTTTTTACCTTGCTGATAATCCAAGCAGAAAAGGCAAGTGCTGTATGCATCCGCTTTTCCGGAATCCTCGGCCAGTACAGTTACAGAACGGGCAATCTCTACCGGATAGCCTGTATCAATATCGATAATGTGACTGATTCTCTTTCCGTCAGAGGTATAATATCTTTGATAATCCCCACTTGTGACGATGGAAATATCGTCTTGTATTTCAACTACGATCAAAGACCCTGAAGCATCCGGATTCTGGATACCGATCTTCCATGGCTCATTATTCTTCTTACCCCCGATCAGAACAACATTTCCTCCGGCATTGATAAAACCATTGTCCAGGCCGGCTTCCTGTAATTCTTCTTTTGCCTTTTGTGCTGTGTAGCCCTTTGCAATACCGCCCAGATCGAGCTTTATGCCAGGGTCTGTAAAATGGATCGTCTTTCCTTCGATACGGATCTGATCAGCTCCGCCATGTTTCAATGCTTCTTGAATTTCGCTTTGATCAGGAAGTTTTCCATCTTCTCCTTTATCATTGGCGGCCATCCCTTGTTCTCTATATTCATGCCAAAGATTCATCAAGGCACCATAGGTACAGTCAAATTTACTGCATGTCCGATTCATTTCCAGTGCCAGCTGAACGCAATCCATCGTTGTGTCATCCAATTCGACCGGATGGTCATATGCTTCCTGATTTACAGTATAAATGTTCTGCATTCCTTCATAGCTGTGATAACAGTCAAAACGTCGGTTGTTTTGCGAAAAAACCTCTCTCACGATTTCCGTATACGTTTCAAATTCTTCTTGAGAACATTCGGCTTTGAAGGTGACAGGGGTATCGAATCCGACATCTGTCAAAGTGATTTCATGGGTTTGAGAGGAATTCGTATTTTGAGTCTGTATGACAATACATACTATAACAATAAAAAAGCATATTGATGTGATCAACCATTTTTTCATAAAGTTATTATAAAGAGGGAAGATGGTTTTGTCCATGAAGTATAAATATAAAAAAGCACTTTTTTTTATTCAGTAAAATATTTATATTTGCATGTATATAAAATTTGGAATAAAATGAAAAATAGTGTATAGGAAGGAGAGAGTGGTCTTATTATGTCACTTTTTTTAGGATCAATGAGACACCATATCCCCGGCAAAAAGGAATTGACGGAGAAGTCTGAGGTATTACATTTATTACCAAAAAAAGAAGCGTATATTCCTTTGGTACAAGGCAGGCAGTTGACGTTTGATATCCTTGTAGAAGAGGGTGATAAGGTGGAAGTTGGAACAAAACTGGCCGTAACAAAGGGTGGCTTTTATGTTCCTATCTATTCCAGTGTTTCAGGGACATACAAGGGAACGGTGAAAAGAATGCATAATTCTATGCGCCCTCAGCAGCATATGGTCATTGAGTGTGATGGTCTGCAAAGCCGTGTACAGGCCTTTGAGCCATTGGATTACAGGACAGCTACACGGGAAGAGTGTGTGGATTTTGTGAAAGAAGCCGGTATTGTTGGATTAGGAGGAGCCGGATTCCCTACTTATGTAAAATACGGTAAACCGGATGGTGTTGAATGTGTTTTGATCAACGCTGTTGAATGTGAACCGTACATCACAGCCGATTATCGAAGTATTATGGATGGTGCGCAGGATCTGGTTACTGGATGCCTGATCATGCAGAAAATGGCAGATGTCAACCATGTCTACATCTGTATAAAAGAAAGTCATCCGGATCTGATCGAAACGGTAAATCAGTGTGCAAAAGCGGCACCTGGGGTAGAGGTTAAACCGGTGCCGGATGTATATCCTATGGGATGGGAGCGTGTATTGGTGCGCGAGGTTCTTCATAAAGAATATGGTGGACTACCGGCCGAAGCCGGCGCTATTGTCGGAAATGCTTCCACAGCTATTGCGATTGCCCGTGCATTTGAACACGGGGAAGCCATTTCCAATAAAACACTGACAATCAGCGGTGAAGGAATTAAAAACCCGCACAACGTAGTAGTACCTGTCGGAATGCCCGTTAAGGAAATTATTGAAGCTTGTGGTGGATATACCAGTGAAAGCGTTCGTTTGATTGCCGGCGGTCCAATGATGGGAAAAACGTTAGTTAATGATATGTTTGTGATCGATCGTGCCATGAATGCGATTACGATATTGCCACATGTTGATGATGACGATATTGCTTGTCTTCGTTGTGGACGATGCAGCGATCATTGTCCTGCCGGATTACAACCAGTTCGCATCGGAGAAGCAGTCAAGATGAATGATCTGGATGCTATGATCCAACGCGGGGCGGAAAGCTGTATTGAATGTGGTCTTTGTACGTATGTTTGTCCAAGCCATATCAATGTAACTGAAAATGTACGAAAAGCGAAACGTGTCATCGCTATGAAGAAGCAGAAGAGATAGGGGGCATTGAAAGATGAAGTTTAATTTTCATGTAAGTCCAAGTTTAAGAGGACCTTTAACAACGCAGAGTATTATGAAAGAGCTGACAATAGGTCTGATGGCTATCTTTTTCTTGGCAGTTATTTATTATTATACAGCATTTGGAGCACGTTATGCTCTGCAGGCTGTCTTGATGCTGATCAGCTCATTGGCAACTGTTTTTGTCTGTGAGTTTGCATTTGCGAAGATCCGGAAAAGGGAACCAATGAAAGAAATTAAAAATTCCTTTGGATGGGTTACGGCAATCATATTAACGTTAATGGTACCGATTTCTATGCGTATTTACGCATTAATTATTGCTACTTTCTTCGCAATTGTGTTTGCAAAAATGTTATTTGGTGGTTTTGGACAAAACATCTTTAATCCGGCTGCTGTCGGACGTGCAGTAATTTTTGCTGCTTTTATGGGGGCTAGCACGGACCTGGTAACAAGCGCAACACCAACGACTAACATTGCCAGCCAATTTGGCTGGATGCCATACAATGAACAGATGCTGGATGGCTTCCTTCAGCAGTATGGAGGATGGAAATCTTTATTGTTGGGAACGTATCCAGGGGCCTTGGGTGAAACTTTCACGATAGCAATTATATTGGTCGGAATCGTATTGATCGCCCGAAAAATCATTGATTGGAGAGTTCCAGTGGTATATCTTTGCACGATCTTTGTGATGACGATGATCGTAGCTCTTATTACTAAAGTGGGTTCTTATCATGGAATTCCAGGCTTGATCTGGTATCCTTGTTTGCATTTGTTATTAGGTGGTGTTGTTTTTGGAGCTGTTTTCATGTTGACAGATCCTGTCACGTCACCGACAAGTCCGGCAGGTCGCGTGATTTTCGCTATTGGTGCCGCCATTTTGACCGTATTGATCCGTTTGGCAGGAAATCTGCCTGAAGGTTGCTTATATTCGATTTTGTTAATGAACATGTTAACACCTTTGATCGAATCTTTGCTGGATGGAAAACAGTTGGAAGTATTACCAAAAGCAAAGAAAGCTTTTGCGGTTCTTTGTGTTGTTGCCGTTGCTGTATCTATATTTACAGCAATGACATTGGAACCAGTTTCTTCTTTGGATAAGGAAGCATATCTTCAGACAGAGCTTCAGGAGGAAGTATTATGAGTAAAATCATGCATCTTTCTTTATTCTTAGCTGTTATTTCTGCTTTGGCAGGCGGGGCCCTTTCTTTCGCAAATCAAGTGACCGCACCGGTCATTGCCGAAAACAATGCGCGCCTGGAACGGGATTCTTTGATGACCATGTATCCGGACGCTGCCGAAGATGATTTTAAAGAAATAAAATTTAACATGGATTCAAAAACAGTTCAGAAAGTATATGAGTACGAGGATAAGTTAATTTTTAATATGAAGGTACCTGGCTATAAAGATGGTACAACCTTCCTTGTATCGATTAATACAAACGATAAAACAGTGGATCAGTATTATCCATTATCTAACGGAGATACAAAAGGTTTAGGTTCAAAAGTTATGGAATCTGATTTTATCAACAATGTCAATGGAAAAGCTAGTGATGATTCTATCGATACGATCAGTGGAGCTACGATTTCATCTAGTGGTGTTGTTAACGGTATCAATGAAGCCAGTACTTATGTGGATCAGTTGAAAGGAGAATAAACATGAATCGATTCGAAAATTTTAAAAACGGATTGATCAAGGAAAATCCGGTATTCTCCTTATTCCTGGGCATCTGTTCAACCTTGGCTATTACCACAAGTGTGGACAACGCAATTGGAATGGGACTGGCAGTTATCTGTGTTCTGGTATTATCAAACTGCATTATTTCCTTGATTCGTAATATTACACCGGACGAAATTCATATTCCTGTATATATTGTCGTAATCGCAACATTGGTCAAGATCATCCAAATGGTGATTGAAGCTTATGCACCTTCTTTAAATACAAGTTTAGGTGTATTTATCCCATTGATCGTTGTAAACTGTATTATCTTAGGACGTGCGGAAGCCTTTGCGTGTGATCACAATGTACTAGACAGTGCATTGGATGGTATTGGTATGGGACTGGGGTACTTCATTGCCGTATTTGTTATGTCATTCATCCGAGAAGTATTATCGACCGGTGGTTTCCAAATCACCAATATGTTCAACCCGGATCAGATCTTTTTAAAACTCACGATCATACCGGAAGATTTTACAATCAGCATGTTTAGTTCACCGGTTGGTGCATTCCTGACATTTGCGGTATTAGCTGCTTTTGTGTCCTGGTATAAAGACCGTCAAGCTAAAAAGGAAGAAGCGGCTGCAAAGGAGGGCAAGTAATCTATGGCTGAATTATTTGGATTATTATTTACCAGTTTAATCGTGAACAACGTTGTATTAACACAGTTCTTGGGTATGTGTCCTTTTATGGGAGTATCCAAAAAACGTTCTTCAGCATTAGGCATGGGTATTGCTGTTATCTTCGTCATTGTTGTTGCCGCATTTGTGACGTATGCTTTATATTATCTGGTACTGGTTCCATTGCATCTGGAATTTATGGATTTGATTACATTTATTTTGGTAATTGCTTCACTGGTACAGTTAACTGAAATGTTTATCAAAAAGACAAGTCCGGCTTTGTATAAATCACTGGGTGTTTATCTGCCTTTGATTACTACGAACTGTGTCGTATTAAACGTATGTCTGGTTAATATCCAGAATGGCTATGATATTGGACATATGATCATGTACAGCATTGGTACTCCTTTAGGATTTGCTTTGGTTCTGTTTATATTCTCGACAATTCGAGAAAAACTGGAGATCAGCGATGTTCCTGAATTCTTTAAAGGGAATGCAATTGCCTTGATTTGTGCGGCTATTATGTCTATGGCATTCTCCGCGTTTGCAGGAGTTATCTAATGCGTATTATCGCAGGTGTGCTCTTTATCAGTGCTTTGATTGGCATATATATTTGGGCGTACATTAAAAATCATAAAACACCTGTACCAGAAGGTTGTGAAAATATTAAAGCGGATTGTGACGGGTGTAAGCTGGTTTCCTGTCAACTGCATCCGGATCATGAATAATGGAGGTTAGTATGGTCGTAGCAATTATCATGATGTTAGTGCTTGGCGCTCTGTTGGGATTTGGGCTCGGTATTGCCGACAACAAATTAAAGGTGGAAGTCGATGAACGTGTGGAACACGTAACGGGTATGCTTCCGGGATATAACTGTGGTGGTTGCGGTTATCCGGGATGCTCCGGGTTTGCGGAAGCCATGGTGGATGGGGAGGTAAATTCCTTCTTATGTAAACCGACTAAACCGGATCAAAAACAGGCTATTCTGGAATACCTGGCTAATACACCGGGACCGGATGGCAGCACTATCAAAATAAAAGGTTAATTAAAAAGCCCGTTGTGTTGACGGGCTTTTCTTAACGTTTATACGTTTTGATCCATTCCTGGATCATGGATTCTTCCGGGTCGATATAGATTGTTTTATAAGATTTCATGGTCACAAAACCAATTTTGGAACCCGGAACTTTTTTGATTTGTGAAATCGGGCAATAGTCAACAGGCACGCTGCTGGAATGTTTCCCTTTGGAGTGATATGCGGCTAGTTGTGCACACATCCGTATTTGTCTTTCATCTAGATGTTCTGTTTTTAAAAGAACATGTGAACCATGATACCCTTTTACATGAAACCAAATATCTTGTTTTCGTGAAAGACGATGGGTAATATAATTGTTTTGCAGATTATTCTTACCGATAAAGATTTCAAATCCGTCGCATTTCAGATGTAGATAATTCGGATGTTTTTTCGTTTGCCGGCGATGCTTTTTATGGCTGCGTAGCACATGGTTTTGGATCAGTTCCTCCCGGATTTCCCGGGCATCATCAATAGAACAGTAATTGAGCTGTTCGCTAAGCTGAGTATAATACTCAATATCCTTTTTACATTGTTCGATCTGCTCTATAAGAATGGACTGGCTTCGCTTAAGCTTGTGATATTTCTGATAAAATCTGTTGGCATTGGTCTTCAGATCATAGCGCATATCAATCGGAATGTTAATATCCTCTCCGTCGGAAAAAGATGGAAGGGTAATAACAGGTGCTTTTTCGATGTCATACATATAAGCAAACAACAGATCGCCATATTCTTGATATATTCCATATTCTTTAGCTTTTTCAAAGCTGGCTTCGAGCTTCGGCAGTTTTTTTAAAGCTTTGCGTTTTTCGTTTTCTATGGTCCTGAACACATCTGTACATTGTTCACGTATACGGTTCTTACTTTCATCTTTCTGATGTATTTGATTCAAACCTTCCATAAAACTGACTATTCTAGGGGTTTGCTGCAAATGCGTAAGTTCAATACAATGAAATTCTTTTTCATAAAGATACATCGTTTGAGACTGCAATAATTCATTGAGTATGTCTATGTATTTTTGTCCTTTGTGCATTCGATATAGAAATTCACGGGATAATAAAGGAGAAAAACCATATAACTGAGATACAAGACTAGTATCTGTATCAATCTCATTCACTACGAGGGGGTTTTTCTTTTCCTTTTGTTCCGGTAGCACATAAAGAGCCCCGGGATGGATGAAACGTTTTGTATTTTCATAAACAGGAATTCGTTTCAAAGCATCTACAATCTGCTGATTACAGACAAGGATCATATTCGCATATTTACCCATTAATTCAATATAAAGGTCATAATTGATTAAATCTCCCAGTTCATTACGATGGGTTATATGCATGCAAAGAATCCGATCAAAGTTTTTCTGTTCAATGGATTCAATGATTCCGTTTCCTATACATTTGCGTAAAACCATTACGAAATTGGATGGATTCGATTGTGTTGTTTCCATGTATCCGGATAAATAGATCCGGTTGGTATTGGAATGCACATTGATTACACAGCGCTGATTGCCTTGATTTCTTGTGTGCAGATTAAAAAGAATCTCTTCATCGCTTATATTTTGGATCTTGTTGATCTTGCATGGGCAAAGAGCATTCAATTGTTTGGATATGGAATATAACATTAAACCGTCAATGGCCATTGAAACGCCTCCTTTAAGAATTTTATTGTAACATAAATTTTTTGACACTCCTATTTTATGAGGATACAATGTAAAAAAGGAAGTGGACGAATGAAACGAGGATTATTAATTATATTGAGTGGCCCAAGTGGCGTCGGAAAAGGGACGATCCGAGGTTATTTTGAAAAAAACGAAGATTTGAATCTAGCTTATTCTACATCAATGACCACAAGAAAGCCTAGAGAAGGAGAAGTCGATGGTGTAGACTATTTTTTCCGTACAAAAGAGGAATTTGAAAACGCCATTGAAAAAGGACAACTTCTGGAATACGCGGAATTTGTCGGAAATTATTACGGAACACCGATGGAGGAAGTGGAGCGATTACGAAATGAAGGAAAGAATGTTCTTTTAGAAATTGAAGTGCAGGGAGCTGTGCAGGTACAAAAGAAATGTCCAGATGCTTTAAGCATATTTATTATTCCACCTTCTATGGAGGAATTGGAGCGTCGGATCCGTGGCCGTCGGTCCGAACCGGAAGAAATCATTCAGCAAAGACTGGCAAAAGCAAGTCATGAGATGAAGATGATGTCGAATTATAAATACATCATATGTAATGAAGATGCCAAACTTGCAGCAGACTTGATCGAGCTGATCATTCTGCGTACGATTGAATTGCAAGATAAAAAGTAAATGTTCTTGCAGTTTCAAATAAAATGTGGTAAATTTCACATAGATATTAAAGAGGAGTGGGTAAAACCACTCCTTCATTTTGGAAGGGAGTCAAGTATGGACAATCTAAAGGAATGGATAGAAGAAAGTTTAGAGCGTAACGGATGCCGGCTTTATGAGCTGGAATGGTTGACAAATGAAAAGCCGCCGATCTTACGTATATCCATTGAAAAGATTGAAGGAACTGTTGATCTGGATACTTGTGTAATTTGTTCAGATGCCATTAGTGAGATGCTCGATGAAAAAGACTGGTATGGAAAAGAATACAATCTTGAAGTCTGTTCACCTGGAGCTGAAAGAGAATTAAAAACGGAAGAACAGATCAGAAATGCACAAGGATCCTATGTTTTTGTAAAATTAAAAGATCCGAAACAAGGATTAGACAGTATACGTGGAGATTTAGTTGAAGTGACGGAAGATACAATTACAGTTCAATATAGAGAAAAAACACGCAATAAATCGATCACGATTGATAAAACAAATATTATGCTGATTATGACAGCTGTAAAATTATAAACAGGAGTGAATATGAAAGTAAAAGTACAGGATTTAAAAGCAGCATTATTGGGAATCGAAGCAGATCGTCAACTGTCCCAGGAAATTGTCGAAGCCGCTCTGGTAGAGGCTTTATCAAAAGCTTATCGCAAGCATGTTGAGACACCGGATGCCTATGTAAATGTAGTCATAGATGATGGTCATATTCATATTTATCCACAGAGAATGGTTGTGGAAGAAGTAGTGGATGATGCCTTGGAGCTTTCTTTGGAAGATGCTTTGCATTTTGATGAGAACGCAAAAATCGGTGAGATGGTCAATGAACCGGAAATTGATTTTACGGAATTTGATCGTGCTGATGTAGTGCTTGCAAAAAATGTTATCAAACAGAAGATCAGAGAAGCAGAAAAACAACTTATTTATGAAGAATACTGTGATAAAGTGGATGATATGGTTCTTGGTACAGTGGAAACTGTAGAGGAAAAGTTCGTAATCGTCAATATTGATAAGACATTGGCAATGATGAAACGTTCTCAGCAGATTCCTGGAGAACACTATTATGAAGGACAAAAGCTTCTTGTAGTCATTTCTGAAGTAAATCGGGAAACTAAAGGAGCCCAGGTTCTAGTTTCACGATCGACACCTGTTTTTGTCCGCCGTCTATTCGAAAAAGAAGTACCAGAAATCTACCAAGGTATTATTGAAATCAAGGCGATTGCCAGAGAAGCTGGGGAGCGATGCAAGATTGCCGTAACTTCTTACAATGAAAATGTCGATCCGATCGGTGCATGTATCGGGCCTAGGGGGCAGCGTGTACAATCGATCATCAATGAACTGCATGGTGAAAAAATCGATATTTTTGAATGGTCCGATAATATTAGCGACCTGATCAAGAATGCTCTAAGTCCGAGTGAATCCGTAGCTGTATTTCCGAACGATGAAGTGAAAGACGGATTGGTGGTCGTTGTACCGGATAATCAGTTATCTTTAGCCATAGGTAAAAAAGGAAAGAATGCTCGTTTAGCTGTAAAACTTACAAACCATAAAATTGATATAAAATCAGAAAGCGAAATGCAGGAGATGGGTATTGATTATATGGCCCGCAGTCGTGAGATGCAGCAAGAGTATGAAGAGCAGAAAGCACGTGAACGTGCTTATAAGCAGCAATTACATTATGAAGAACAGCGTAAGAAAGAAAGCGAAATCGAAAATGTTGAATCCGCTGATTTCATTTATAACGAAGATGTAGATATCGAAATGGATGAACAGCTTGCTTCATCTCATGAAGATGCAAAAACGTTGTTTGAAAAAGAAAAACTGAAGAAAGAAGAAACACAGTTAGAAGATATTATTGAAATAAAAGAAGCCGAACAAGTGGAAGAACCTGTTGTCGAAGAGCCGAAAGAAGAAGATGAAATGGAAAAAGCGGCTCGTTTGGCTAAAGAAAAACGTAAAGCTGCCCGTGCAGGACAGGTGAAAGAGTATACTTCTAAATTCGAAAACTTTGCGGATGCTTCCACAAAGCAGGAAGTCAAATCAAAGAAGAAACAAGAAGAGCCGAAAAAAGAAGAGATCAAGAAAAAGGATGATTTGGAAAAACAACGTCAACAATTCGAACAAATGCGTCCGATCTATTCTGAAGAGGAGCTGGCGGAAATCGAAGAGTATGAATACGAAGAAGATGAACGCTGGGATGAAGACGTTGATTATGAAGAATACGATGAATATTATGATTAGGAGGTCATATGCGTAAGATACCTATGCGTAAATGCGTCGTGACACAACAGCGTTTTCCCAAAAAAGAATTGATTCGTGTGGTTCGCACACCGGAAAAGGAAATCGTGGTCGATCTTACTGGAAAACGAAATGGGCACGGAGCGTATGTGAGCCGTAGTAAGGAAACGATTGAACTAGCAAAGAAGAATAAAGCACTGAATCGTGCATTAGAACAGGATATTCCAGATGAAATCTACGATCAATTGATGGAGATCGTCGGTGAATAATAACCTGATAAACTTATGCCGGGCTGCTTTTAAAACAAGAAAAGCGGTTATTGGAAGTCAACTGATTCCTTCTGTTCAATCAAAAAAAGTATACATAGTCATTATTTGTGAATCCTGTGGAAAGAACCGCAGAAAAAAATTGGAAGATAAATGCAGATTTTATGACATTCCTTGCAGGATCCTGCCGGAATCGGTGTTTTCGCAGATAACGCCTTGGGATGTGCAGTCCTTTGGAATATCGGATAAAAATCTTGCAAATGTTATGATAAGAGAAAGTGAGGGTTCGTGAATGGCTTATAACAAGACACAGCCTAAAAAGAGAAAACCATCGAAGAATAAAGGAAAATCAAGAAATTACAACCGTTCTTCGAAACAGAGCAGACCAGCAAGAAAAGTAGTGGATATTAAAGAAATCACATATTCACAGCCTTTATCTGTAGGGCAGTTGGCCCAGCTGCTGCATCGAAACAGTTCTGAAATCATTAAATTTTTATTCTTGATGGGAAATATGTCTACCATTAATACTGTTTTATCTGACGATGACATAGAACTGATCTGTGCAGAATTCAATGTAGAAGTGCACAAAGAAATCATTATCGAAGAAGATGATATCGAAGATCAGCTCGAACATATCGAAGACGATGAAGACAAGTTAATTTCTCGGCCTCCGGTTGTGACCATCATGGGACATGTTGACCATGGGAAAACAACCTTATTGGATACAATCCGTAAAACCAATGTAACCGGAGGAGAATTTGGTGGTATCACGCAGCATATTGGAGCATACCAAGTATCATTGCATGGGAACAAAGTTACCTTCCTGGATACACCGGGACACGAAGCATTTACGGCTATGCGAGCCCGTGGTGCTCAGGTTACGGATATCGTAGTAATCGTAGTAGCGGCCGATGACGGGGTCATGCCGCAGACAAAAGAAGCGGTCGATCATGCCAAAGCGGCCGGGGTTCCGATCATTGTAGCTGTCAATAAGATCGATAAACCAGGCTCTAACCCGGACCGTGTAATGAGTGAAATGGCTGAATTAGGGGTCATGCCGGAAGAATGGGGCGGAGAAACTGTCTTCCAGAGAATCAGCGCAAAAACAGGAGAAGGGGTATCTGACTTGTTGGAAACCATCTTACTGGTTGCTGAAATGCAGGAGCTGCGTGCCAATCCGGATGCTTTAGCCAGCGGTACTGTCATTGAAGCGAAACTAGATAAAGGTCGTGGACCGGTAGCTACATTGCTGGTTCAGCGTGGTACTTTACATACAGGGGATTCGATTGTGGTCGGAACATCCTACGGACGTATCCGTCGTATGACCAACGATAAAGGAGCCGACATTAAAAAAGCATTGCCAAGTACACCAGTGGAAATTATCGGTATGAGTGATGTACCAAGAGCCAGTGATGTATTTATGGCTTTTGACTCTTATAAAAAAGCGCAGAGTATTGCCAGTCAACGACTGGAGAAACAGATCGAAAAAGAAAGAAATTCCTCAAGTGCCATGTCTTTGGAGGATCTGGCAAGAAAGATTGATGAAGGCAATGTACAGGAAATCAATGTCATCATCAAAGCGGATGTACAGGGTTCTGCTGAAGCTTTAAAGGCTTCCATGGAAAAACTGGAAATTGATAACGTACGGGTGAATGTGATCCGTTCCACCGTCGGTACGATCAGCGAATCCGACATTTTGTTAGCCAGCGCGTCGAATGCCCTTATTTACGGATTTAATATTCGTCCAAATGCAGCTGTGCGAAAGAAAGCAGAAGAAGAAGGTGTAGAGATCCGTCTACACAATATCATCTATAAAGCGTTGGAAGAGTTAGAAAGCGCAATGAAGGGTCTGTTAGCGCCTGTTTATGAAGAAGTCGTAATCGGACAGGCGGAAGTTCGTAAGATTTATAAGGTTTCCAAGATCGGAACCATTGCCGGATGTATGGTGACAGATGGTTCGATCCGCCGAGATTGTAAAGCTCGAATCATTCGCGATGGTATTGTAATTTATGATGGAAAACTAGGTTCGTTACGAAGATTCGAAAATGACGTCAAAGAAGTGACGTCCGGCTACGAATGTGGAATGACCATCGAGAATTACAATGACATCAAACAGGATGATATTATCGAAGCTTATGAAGATCAGGAAGTTGAGCAATAAGTATGTCTTTAAAGCAAGAACGACTGGAAATGATCCTGCAAAGGGAGATTTCCAATATCCTTCAATTCGAGCTGAAAAACCCTAAGCTTGGATTTGTCACAGTAACGGATGTTCAGGTTTCCCGTGATTTATCGATTGCGAAGGTGTATGTATCCTTTTTGGGAAAACAAGAAAGAAATGATGCCGGACTTCGTGTCCTGGAGCATTCAAAAGGATATATACGGTCCAATGTCGCAAAGAAACTGACAATCCGCAAAATGCCGGAATTAGTGTTTATTCAGGATAAGAGCTTAGAGCAGGGAAATCGAATTGAAGGTATATTAAAAAATATTGAAAAAGAATGAGAGACACCTCTCATTTTTTTTATTTATCATGTACAATTACATATAATGAAGATTAAATAAAGGAGTTAAATTATGATTGTCGAAATCTTAAATAAGATCGATAGTATCATGTACTATCCGATCCTATTGATCGTTCTTGCTGTAGCTGGCTTGTATTTTACGGTTCAGACCCATTTTGTGCAGTTGCGTCTTTTGAAAGAATCAATACGTTTGATTATGGAACCTCCCGCTGGTAAAGATTCCGTTTCGAGTTTCCAGGCACTGATGGTATCTACAGCCAGCCGCGTAGGAACAGGGAATATTGTCGGTGTATCCACGGCTCTGTGCCTTGGTGGACCGGGCGCTATGTTCTGGATGTGGTTAATGTGTATTATTGGCGCTTCTTCTGCCTTCATGGAAAGTACTTTAGCGCAGATCTATAAACGGAAGGATAAGTACGGATCTGGGTACGGAGGCCCTGCCTACTATATTGAAATAGCTATGCATAACCGGTTTGCTGCCTTTTTATTCTGTATTTTTTTGATCGCAACCTACGCGTTCGGGTTTAATCTTCTATGTTCTTATAATTTACAGTCTACTTTTGCGGTATACAGTTTTTATAATCCCAAAACCACTCCGATCATCATTGGTCTGATATTGGCTATCCTTGTCGGATATTGTGTGTTTGGAGGAGGGCATCGGATCTTGAAGCTAACCAGTGTAATCGTTCCGTTTATGGGGATTGCTTATGTACTGATTTCAATTATTGTGATTTTGTTCCACATTCAACTGATTCCTTCTATGTTCGCTATGATATTTGAAGATGCTTTTAATTTTAAAGCAATCTTAAGCGGGGTTGCCGGATCCTGTATGATCTATGGAATCAAACGTGGTTTATATTCCAACGAGGCTGGTGTTGGTAGTGCACCAAATGCCTCGGCTTCCGCTGATGTATCCCATCCTTGTAAACAAGGTTTAGTGCAGACCGTATCTGTGTACATTGATACAATGCTGTTATGTACAGCAACCGGATTGATGTGCCTGTGTTCCGGTGTAGCACGGAATGTAGACGTATCCGGTGCTCCTTATGTGCAAAATGCACTATCGACAGTATTTGGAAAGGCGGGACCTATTTTTATCACCATTGCGATGGTATTATTTGCTTTTACAACACTCATCGGTAACCTTTATTATGTGGATAATGCACTGGCCTTTTTGAATAACAAAAAAATGCCTTCCAATAAGTTTATGAACATCTTCTATGTCTTCTGTATCATCATTATATTTTTGGGAGCAATCGCTCCAATGGATGCTTGCTGGGCGTTAGCGGATATTACGATGGGTGGTATGACATTGATAAATTTACCGTCTTGTTTTATACTTAGAAAACACGCAATTGATGCTTTAAAAGATTATGAAAAACAGAAGAAAAATAGTAAGAATCCTGTATTCTATGCCAAAAGTATTGGTATGAATGTAAATGATGTAGAGTTCTGGAGGTAATTATGACAATATTAGGAATCGGTCAATCTGTTTTTGATGTGTATTTGCCACTGGTCAAACCTTTTTCAAAAAACGGGAAGCAACGTATCTACAACAGCATCCGCTGTGCAGGAGGACCTGTTACGAATGCTATGATCTTATGCGGCCGGTGGAATGCCGATGTATCGATCATCACCAGAATCGGAAAAGATGCTATAGGTAATGAGATATTACGATTGTTAGAAGACAATCATGTACATACACAGTCAATGATTATCGATCCAACGGTGCAAACAAGTATGAGCTGTATCCTTGTGGATACAAAAACCGGTGACCGAAGCATATTGAACATGCCGTTGGAAATCGAAGAAGGACCGGCAGACGTTCATTGGCCGGATACTGCTGATGTCATCTTGTTTGACGGCCATGAGATCCGAATCAGTATGGACGCTTTGGACAGGTATCCGGCTTCTATTAAAATATTTGATGGAGATAAATATAAGCCCAAGACCATCGATCTGATACGTCAATGTGATTATTTGGTTTGTAGTAAAGAGTTTGCCCAGGAATATACGCAACATCAATACAATAAAGATACATATGCTGAATTGCAGCAACTCAATAGAAATGTAATTCTTACTTTAGGTGACCAGGGCTGTATCTATAACGGTGTTTCATTCTCTGCCTATCCCGCACATTCAATCGATACAACCGGTGCAGGAGATATTTTCCATGGTGCTTTTGCTTATGGTCTGGATCAACAATGGGATATTGAAACAATCATAAAAACAGCGTCATATGCGGCGGCACGATCAACTGAAAAAATGGGAGGAATGACCTCCATTCCTTCCTTGGATGAAATATACAAAGGAGATTTCTAGGGAAACCGAACATGGTTTTCCCTTTTTTTATCTACAAATTCATGTATCATATACATATGTTGACTTTGATCGGATGGGGCTGCATCTTATATGGAATTATTGTTTGTTCGGCCAGAAGCGGAAGCCGGTTTTATATGTTCTGGCTTATATGTGGTTTATGTATATTGTTCGGACAAAACTATTTTAGGTACCCGATGATCTATATTCCTCTTATTGCGTTTCTCTCTCTGTTCTTGATTATTGAAATAAGAATACTGTATTGCTTTTTAAAAAAGCTCGATCAACCGGTCGATGCAATGATCATCTTAGGTGCACAAGTGCATTCATATGGTCCGTGTCGTTCTTTAGCGTATCGCCTGGATGCCGCCAAAGCGTATTGGGATTTGCATCCGGATGTTCTATGTGTCGTGTCCGGTGGACAAGGACAGAATGAACCAGATACAGAAGCAAGCATCATGAAACAATACCTTGTTGAAAAAGGAATGGATGAAAAGAAAATATTGGTAGAAGACCAATCGACAAATACAGTAGAAAATCTGACCTTTAGTAAAAAACTGCTTCCGAATGTAGATTCTGTTGCCGTAGTCACCAGTAATTTTCATGTGTATCGTAGTGTCAGAATTGCCAAAAAAGCAGGGTATAAAAGAGTGGAAGGACTGGCAGCCCGCTCCAGCTATCTCTATCTGGTGACTAATATGGTTCGTGAATTTTTTGCCATCATCAAAGATAAATTATGTGGAAACATATAAAAAGAATCGCTTATGAATTCTCCTTTAATGGGGATAGTTCATCGAGCGATTCTTTTAATTTCTAAAGATTATTCACACATATCTACGATCAGGGCAGTACCCATACCACCACCGATACATAATGAAGCTAAACCGGTCTTAAGTCCACGTTTTTTCATTTCATGTAATAATGTAACAACAATACGGTTACCGGAAGCACCGACCGGATGACCAAGAGCGATAGCTCCACCGTTTACATTCATCTTCTTGACAAATTCTTCACGGTTCATATCTGTCTTTTCTTCCAGTTCATGCAGAACACCTAATGCTTGGGCGGCAAAGGCTTCGTTCAGTTCTACCAATTCCATATCGTTGATATCTCTTCCGCAGTATTCCAGCGCATTGAGAATAGCCGGTGTAGGGCCAAGACCCATCGTTCTAGGATCTACTCCGCCTTGTCCGAAACCAACGATTTCAGCAATCGGCTTTAAGTTGTATTTTTTAACTGCATCTTCACTAGCGATGATCGTAAAAGAAGCACCATCGTTGATACCGGATGCATTACCAGCCGTTACGGTTCCACCTTTACGGAAAGCAGGACGTAATTTTGCTAGTTTTTCCATAGAAGTAGATCTAGGATGCTCATCTGTATCGAATACAACTTCTCCTTTACGTGTTTTATAAGTAATCGGAACGATTTCATCTTTAAAACGTCCGGATTCAATCGCTGCAATGGCTTTTTGCTGGCTAGCTAATGCCAGTTCATCCTGCGCTTCTCTAGAGATATTATATTTTTCAGCAATGTTTTCTGCCGTTTCTCCCATATGAATTCCATACATAGAATCTGTTAAACCATCATATAACATGGAATCGACCATTGTCTGTGCTCCCATTTTGGAACCTGTACGATTCTTCGCACTGATCAGGTAAGGGGCTAAGGACATGGATTCAACACCACCGGCTACAAATAAATCGCCCCAGTTTGCCTGAATACGTAATACAGCTTCAATTATAGCTTTTAATCCGGACCCACATAACATGTTGATAGATTGGGCACACACCTCCACAGGAATACCGGCTTCAAAAGCTACTTTACGGGCAATGTTCTGTCCTAGTCCGGCTGCAATAACATTACCGATGATCACTTCATCGATGTTAGCCGGATCAATATTGGCTTCCTTGATTGTTTCTTTTAATACTGTAGCACCCATAGTAGCTACATCCACATTTGTAAGACTGCCCATGAAAGTACCGATTGCACTTCGTTTAGCAGCTACAATATACGATTTTCTCATTTTATCCTCTTTCTACTTGTATATATTCAAGTTTTAACGCATTCATATTAATCTATCAAAATAGCTATGTCAACGACTTTGTGAAAAAATTAACTTGTGAAATATGAGAAAAATTTCGCATTTGTAAAATAATTCACAAATACATTGACGTTGTTTTTAAAACTATGTAAAATAAAAATGTATGGGAAAAACTATAATGTTTCCCAGAAAATATCTTGAAGTTGATATAGAAGGAAAGGAGAACTTCAATTTATGGATTTCAATTTGACAGAACAACAAAAAATGATGCAGAAGTTGTTCAGAGAAGTAGCCAACGGTGTAGTTAAAGAAAATGCCGCTGATGTCGATGAACAAGAAAGATTCGCTACAGAATCTGTTGAAGCAATGCGTCAGGCAAAAATGTTAGGAATTCCTTATCCGCGCGAATACGGTGGAGCAGGGGCAGACTATTTAAGTTACATCCTGGCAGTTGAAGAATTGTCTAAAACATGTGCTACAACGGGAGTTATTTTAAGTGCTCACACATCTTTGGGTACTTGGCCAATCGCTCAGTTTGGTACACCAGAACAGAAAGAAAAATATTTGACTGATTTATGTACTGGAAAAAAACTGGCTGCTTTTGGTTTGACTGAACCGAACGCAGGTACAGATGCTGCCAGCCAGCAGACCACAGCTGTTAAAGATGAAAATGGCGATTATATTCTGAATGGTACAAAGATCTTTATCACGAATGCCGGTGAAGCGGATGTTTATATTATCTTCGCTATGACAGACAAATCACAGGGAACTCGTGGTATCTCCGCATTTATCGTAGAAAAGGACTGGGAAGGATTTACTTTCGGTCTTCACGAAAAGAAACTTGGTATCCGTGGATCGGCTACTCGTGAGTTAATTTTCAACAACGTACGTATTCCTAAAGAAAACTTATTAGGTAAAGAAGGTAAAGGTTTCCGTATTGCCATGCAGACTCTGGATGGTGGCCGTATTGGTATCGCTGCCCAGGCATTAGGTATTGCTCAGGGTGCTATTGACGAAGTCATTCCTTATGTAAAAGCTCGTAAACAGTTTAAACGTCCGATTGCTGCTTTCCAGAACACACAGTTCCAGTTAGCTAATATGCAGACTCAGGTTGATGCAGCTCGTTTAATGGTTTATAAAGCTGCAATGGCTAAAGAAAACGGTGAACCTTACACGGTATTGGCAGCCGAAGCTAAATTGTTTGCAGCGGAAGTCGCTATGGATGTTACGACGAAAGCAATCCAGTTGATGGGTGGCTACGGTTATACTCGTGACTTACCAGTTGAAAGAATGTTCAGAGATGCTAAGATTACTGAAATCTACGAAGGTACAAGTGAAGTACAACGTATGGTAATTTCAGGTGCAATGCTGCGATAAGGAAAGGATTGAAAAGATATGAAAATCGTCGTTCTTGAAAAACAAGTACCAGATTCAACTGAAATCAGTGTTGATAAGAATACTGGTGCATTAATTCGTGATGGTGTTCCTGCTATCACAAACCCAGATGACTTAGCTGGTTTGGAAGCCGCTTTACAATTAAAGGATGCAGATCCTTCTATCGAAATCACTGTTATGACAATGGGTTTACCAAAAGCTAAAGAAATGTTGGACGAAAGTATCGCTCGTGGTGCGGACAATGGTGTATTGTTAACTGACCGTGTATTAGGTGGTTCAGACACTTGTGCAACAAGCCGTGCATTAGCTGCTGCTTTGGAAAAAGTTGGATTCGACCTTGTCATTGCCGGCCGTCAGGCTATCGATGGTGATACAGCACAGGTTGGTCCTCAAACTGCAGAACGTTTAGGTGTTCCTCAGATTACTTATGTTGATGAAATCATTAAAATTGAAGATGGTAAAATTACAGTTAAAAAAGCATTAGATGATGTTGATCAGATCATCACATGTAAACTACCATGCGTATTAACTACTTTATCTGGAATGAATACACCACGCTTCATGAACTGCAACGATATCGTTGACTTAATGAAGGAAGATAAAGTAAAAGTTATGACAAATGCTGATTTAGGTTTAGATCCATCTCTGGTTGGATTTGCCGGATCTCCTACAAGCGTAAAACGTACATTCACGAAGGATGTTTCTGCTGAAACAAATACTTATAACTTGTCTGAGCAGGAAACTGCTACAATGATTGCGAAGACTTTGAAAGAAAAGCAAATCATTACGAAATAGGAGGGAGAAACAGAATGGCTAAATTTGAAGAATATAAGGACATTTTCGTGTTTGTAGAGCAGGAAAATGGAAACATTGCTGAAGTTGGTTATGAACTGATTTCAGAGGCAAGAAAGCTGGTTGCTTCTATTCCTAGTTTTGGATACAAAGTAGTTGGTGTTTTGCTAGGTAAAGATGTAAAAGATAAAGCACAGGACGTAATCGTTCATGGTGCAGATAAAGTAATCGTTGTAGATGACGATTTGTTGAAGGATTATTCAACTCAGTTCTATGCAGATGCATTGACACAGGTTATTTTGAAATACAAACCAGATTCTTTCCTGACTGGTGCAACAACATTAGGACGTGACCTGGCTCCGCGTGTTGCCGCTCGTATCAATGTCGGTCTGACTGCAGATGCTACTAAGATCGAAGTAGATACTGAATGGGCTGAAAAAACAGGAGAATCTCTGTTAGATGTTACTCGTCCTACATTCGGTGGTAACTTATTCGGTACAATCGTATGTAAAGATACTCGGCCTCAGATGGCTACAATTCGTCCGAAGGTATTCGAAATGGCACCAAGTGATGAAACACGTACTGGTGAAGTTGAAGAATTTAAACCTGTATGGACAACAACAGATCCTGAAGTATTTGTAGAAAAAGTTATTGAAAAAGCAAAAGCTGACGTAGATATCACGAAAGCTGACATTCTTGTTGGTGCCGGACGTGGCGCTGAAGGATGCTTGGACTTAGTACAGGCTGTTGCGGATGAATTAGGCGGCGTTGTTGCTTGCTCTCGTGCTGTTGTAGAAGATGGATTCCTGCCGAAAGAACGTCAGGTAGGTCAGACTGGTAAAACAGTTCGTCCGTCCTTATACATCGCTTGTGGTATTTCTGGTGCTGTACAGCACTGCGCTGGTATGGATAAATCAGATATGATTATCTCCATCAACCGTGACCCTCAGGCAGAAATCTTCTCGATTTCTAACATGGGATTCGTTGGTGATGTAGAAAAAGTCCTGCCTTTATTGGTAGAAGCTATTAAAGCTGCTAAAGCTGAATAATGAATTTAAAAAGGAGATCAAAAAAATGAAAGTTGGAATTATTGGTGCCGGTACAATGGGCCAGGGTATCGCTAAAGCTTTCGCACAGGTAGAAGGATACACTGTAGCTTTATGTGATATTAAACAGGAATGGGCCGAAGGCGGAAAAGAAAAAATCGCTAAAGGATATGCTCGTTTAGTTTCCAAAGGAAAAATGTCCCAGGAAAAAGTAGATGCTATTTTGGCTTCTATTACTCCAGGATTGAAAGAAGACTTATGCGCAGATGCAGATTTAATCGTTGAAGCTGCATTTGAAGACATGGGTGTTAAACAGAACACTTTCAAAGAATTGGATGCAATTTGTAAAGAAGAAACGATCTTCGCTTCTAACACTTCTTCTTTATCCATTACTGAAATCGGTAAGGGTGTAAATCGTCCGGTTGTTGGTATGCATTTCTTTAACCCAGCTGATCGTATGAAACTGATCGAAGTTATCGCTGGTGTTAATACGCCTGCAGAAGTTGTTGAAAAAATTAAAGAGATTTCTGTAGAAATCGGAAAAACTCCGGTACAGGTTAATGAAGCTGCCGGATTCGTAGTAAACCGTATTTTGGTTCCTATGATCAACGAAGCGGCTTTCATTAAGATGGAAGGTGTTTCTAACATCGCTGGTATCGATGCAGCTA
>DGUK01000081.1 GCA_002394635.1 Faecalitalea sp. UBA4312 | reverse complement strand
ATAAGAAGTCTTCCTCTGTGGAAGCACGTCTGGTAAAAAGGGTGACACAATCGGAAACGACAGTCCTATCAAAGCTGCAGGCTCTGGTTTTGTTGGTAACCATTATTGTTCTGGATCTGACCATGATCTGTGTAGCGACAACGATGACAGCGGTCGTGACAGAGCGGCGTATGGAAATCGGACTTCGTAAAGCGCTGGGGGCTTCCGATGAGAGCATTATTCGTGAGTTCCTAGGGGAAGGCGTATTGCTGGGGGCTTTCGGCGGTGTGCTTGGGTCCATTCTGGGCTTTGTGTTTGCCCAGGCCGTGAGCATGAACGTATTTAATAGTTCCATTGCGTTCCGTCCGTTGTTGGTACCTATTACATTATTGGTATCCATCGTTGTAACCGGTATTGCGTGTGTACTTCCGATCCGTGGCGCAACTCAGGTCGATCCTGCATTAGTACTGAAAGGCGAATAATCGAGGTGTATAGATATGACTCAGCTTGAATTAAAAAATGTATCAAAAATCTATGGTGATCTCCACGCTTTGGATAATGTAAACATGAAAGTGGAAAAAGGCGAGTGGCTGGCCATCATGGGTCCTTCGGGATCCGGTAAAAGTACCATGATGAATATCATCGGCTGTATGGATACGCCGGACAAAGGACAGGTGCTACTGGACGGAAAGGATATTTCCAAAGTGAGCAGCAAAGAACAGACGGTCATCCGTCGGGATAAGATTGGGCTGATCTTCCAGCAGTTTTATCTGGTCAACTATCTGACCGCGTTAGAAAATGTGATGGTCGCACAATACTATCACAGTGTACCGGATGAAAAAGAGGCGATGGAAGCGTTACGCCGTGTCGGGTTAGAAGATCGTGCTACCCATCTGCCAAGTCAGATGTCCGGTGGGGAACAACAGCGTTTATGCGTGGCCCGCGCCCTGATCAACTATCCGGAAATCATTCTGGCCGATGAACCGACAGGTAACCTGGACGAAGCTAACGAGACCATTGTTATTGATTTATTCCGAAAGCTTCATGAAGAAGGCACGACACTGATCGTTGTAACCCATGACCCGGAGGTAGCGGAAGTAGCCCAGCGGACACTGGTGTTACGAGACGGTCGTTTTGTTCGTGAGACAGTGAATGATCACTTTACCGGTTATATCAAATACAATGATTGACAAGGGAGAATATAAAATGAAGAAGAAACTAATATCTTTCATGATGGCATTGACGCTGGCAGGATCTCTTTTGACAGGTTGTGGTTCCTCTGCTACGTATAAGGATGGAACATATACGGGAAAAAGCGAGATCCATGAAAACCAGGATGATGATGGAAACGATGCGGGCAATGGCTATGGTGTCGTTGAAATTACGATCAAGGATGGCAAAATCACGGCTGTACCTATCAGACATTTGAGCCGGATGGCACATTAAAGGATGAGAATTATGGTAAGAAACAAGGGAATGTTGCGAACTGTGATTATTACAATAAAGCACAGAAAGCGTTGGCTGCTTGTGATGAATACGCTAAACAGCTGGTAGAAAACGGACAGCTGGATGGGATTGATGCCATCAGCGGTGCCACAATCAACTATGATGAATTTGTTGAGGCTGTAGATAACGCTTTATCCCAGGCACAGGAATAAACAAAGGAAAGGAGTCTTCCGTATGAAAACTGTATTGATCCATACATGCATTGTATGTTTATCACTTTTTCTGATACTGGGGATTCCTTTTCTTTTTACGGATGCCTTTCACAATTTGATCCATGGAAAAGCGGATGCCACAAGCTCCGCTTCGGTGGTTTTAGAGCAGCCCTCCGGGCAGTATATCGTTCTGATCAATAAAGCCCGGCATACAAATGCTGAAAACCTGGATACATGGACACGTTTTTTTGACGGGAAAGAAATCGATTACTTGTTTGAGGATATTGTTTGTTATGTATGCCAAGGGGACGGCCTCGGTCTTAGTATGGCCCAAAGCTATCAGTCGCGTCTGCCGGCAAACCAGATGCGCATAAAGATCGTGGATCCCACTTTGCTGTTTTCGAAAGCGGACCATGGCATATTTGATATTGTGGTGATGTCAAAGGAAATGGCGGATGCGTTTCACGCTGAAACCGTCTCGCAACAAGATGGTGTCATCACCATTACGGTGAAAGGAGAGGCCTCATGAGACGATGCAACGCGCTTTTAACGGCTGTCATGATGGGGCTGTTGCTGATTCATGCGGTAGCCGGTATCTTTGAGATGATTGGCTGGATATCCGGTGGCAATCCGGTTTTGTCCATCTTGTCCTGGGCATTGGTTTTTTTTGTGTGTATCCACATGGTCATCGGGTGCAGGCTCACATGGGATACACTTGTGGCCATCCGTCAGGCGAAAGCTTCCTATTTTAAGGAGAACAAGCGGTTCTGGGCTTGCCGGATCTCCGGATTGGCATTGGTCGTATTGATTTTGTTTCATGTTCTGTTGTTTCTGACCAAAGACACCGGTGTGATCCGCCTGGCTTATTTTGGCCCTCTGCAATTGGCAACGCAGCTGCTGATGGTACTTTGCCTGGGCATCCATGTTCTGATCAATGTACGCCCTGCCATCATCGCTTTTGGCTGTCGTTCGTTAAAGCCTTATGCGTTGGATATACTGATTATCATTTCTGTTTTATTGTTAGTGACCGGTCTGGCTTTTGGGGTTTACTACCTGCGTTGGATCCGGATCTAGAGACGAGGTTGTATGGAACGAGTGAATATCATAGGAGCCGGACTAGCCGGTTTATCTGCGGCCATCACACTGGCGCAAAGAGGGATCGCCTGTAATCTGATTTCCAAACTGCCCTCAGAAAGGGCACAATCTGTCCTGGCCGAGGGAGGGATCAACGCGTCTTTAAATACGATGGGCCAAAACGATACCACGGAGTTGCACTATCACGATACTATGAAGGGCGGCGGGTATTTGTCCGATCCGGAAGCGGTGGCAACCCTGACGCAAAGAGCCCCTGAGATCCTTTCGTGGCTGGAGACGATCGGGGTCCCTTTCAATGTAAAGGATGGACAGCCGGTATTGCGTCCTTTTGGCGGGCAATCCAAAAAAAGAACGGCCTATGCGAAAAGCAGTACCGGTAAGATGATCCTGAATGCGCTGATCGATGAAGCGCGCAAATATGAAAACCAAGGATGGATCTATCGATGGATGCATCATGAGTTTGTCTGTATCCACCGCAAGGGCGATGCCTGCATCGGTGTCCGTATCCTGGATACTTATACACAAAAGATGTGGGATTTTTATGGACCTGTCATTCTGGCCTATGGAGGACTCAATGGGTTCTTTCCGCTGCAGACAACTGGAACGACAAGCAATGACGGAAACGCCGCTGCCACTTTGTTCATGCAGGGGGTACAGTTCGGCAATCTGGAAATGATCCAATATCATCCCACGACTATCGGTATCTGCGGAAAACGCTGTCTGGTTTCGGAAGCCGCCCGCGCAGAGGGAGGCCGCTTGTTTGTCTGGAAAGGACAGGAACCATGGTATTTCATGGAGGAGAAATATCCCGAGTTCGGCAATCTGATGCCCCGTGATGTGGTATCTAGAGAAATGGAGCTGGTGGTCAAAGACCCTGGGTGCGCAAACCAGGTATATTTAAATATGACCGGTTTGTCGGATGAAATCTGGGAAAAACGGCTGCCGGATCTTCGGGAAGAGATCTTGTATTATCTGCAGATCGATCCGAAAAGTGAACCAGTACCGGTCGAACCGGGCATTCACTATTTTATGGGAGGGATCGATACCGATAACCATCATGAGACCAATCTACGGCATTTATATGCGTGTGGCGAATGTACATGCCGGTATCATGGAGCCAATCGTCTGGGAGGAAACTCGATGTTAGGCGCCATTCTTGGAGGCCGTATCGCCGCTGAGAATATTGATTCGAAGGCTATGAGCGATAAGAAGGAAGAAGAGGTAGCCGGACAACTTCCATCCTACTCGATGTCGTTAGCTTTACAGTTGGGCACCATTCTTCGGTCCGGACTTGGCATTCTGCGTAACGATGCGGACATGCAGAAGTCTTTGTATCAAATCGAACGATTAGAGCAAAAGGCCTTAACGCCTACAGACAAGGCGCGTTGTCTTTTTGCCAAAGCGATGGTCAACAGTGCTTTAAGTCGTAAGGAAAGCCGAGGAGCCCATTATCGGACGGATTATCCGCAGCCGGATGATACAATGCAGAAAATGATCGTAGTGACCTATGACGGAACGATCCATATGACATGGCGTCCTTTACGACAGAGGAGGAACGCATGAAAGTAATATTTGAAATTCTGCGGCAAAAAGATCCGAATGGAAGCCCTTATTGGCAGAAGATTCCATATCAGACAGAGACCCCGGCAACGGTGGCTACAGCGCTTAATGAATTGAATGCCCAGCCTGTCTTAAAGGATCTGGATGGAAATCCGGTAGACCCTGTGCGTTGGGAGTGTAGCTGCCTGCAAAAGAAGTGTGGTGCCTGCGCCATGCGGATCAATGGGCGGCTTTGTCTGGCTTGTGATACGATGGTGCAGCCGGGAACGATGAAACTGGAGCCATTGATCAAATTTCCGACCGTTGCCGATCTGATCGTAGACCGTTCGGCCCTCTATGAAAATTTGAAAGCGATGCATGTATATCGGGAATCCGATCTTCAATATGATACCGAGACCAATGAGACGGCCCAAAAGGCTTCTCGTTGTCTGCAGTGTGGATGCTGTCTGGAAATCTGTCCGAATTATTATGGAGGATCTGTTTTTGCCGGCGCAGCATCTATGGTCCCGGCTGCTCGCCTGCTTTCCTTGCAGGAGAATACAGATCTAGAAAAAGCGTATCGCAAACGTGTGTATGAAGGATGTGGAAAATCTTTGGCATGCCACAATATTTGCCCGGCAGGAATCCCGATCGAGGATCTGCTGGTCAAGAGTAACAGAAAAGCTGTCTGGAAGTTTAGAAGGGGAAAGAAACGATGAATTTATTTAAACGATTACCTTTATTGAATATTCAACGAAAACCGGGACGATCGGTCGCCTTGGCAGTGTTGTCTGCCTTTCTTGCCGCTTCTGTTTTTGCAGGCTCTGTGATCGTATCCAGCTTGCAAAGCGGTTTATCTTCGCTGGAAGACCGCCTGGGGGCTGATATTATGGTCGTTCCGTATTCAGCTACAACCAAAAGCGACCTGAGCAATATCCTCTTGCAGGGGAATAAGGGATACTTTTACATGGATGATCAAGTGCTGGATCAACTCTCTTCAATTGACGGAGTCAGGCAGATGTCCTCCCAGTTTTTTCTGGCCAGTGCCAATGCGGGCTGTTGTTCGTTTTCCGTGCAGATCATAGGCTTTGATGCCAAGACAGACTTTGTGGTACAACCATGGATCCGCAAAAGCTATCAGAAGCCTTTGGAAACCAAGGATATTATTGTCGGAAACGATCTGAACGCGTTTGTCGGGGATACCATCCGCTTTTACAATGTGGATTGTCGTGTCGTGGGAAAACTGGATAAAACCGGAACGATGATGGATACCACAGTGTATACAAGCATTCCGACATGTAAGCTGTTGATGAAATCCGCTTATGAGAACAAGCTCAATGACTTTGGCAATGTCGATCCGGATACGGTGGTCTCCGATGTTTTGATCAATGTGGATGGCGAACACAATGTCGAAGAGGTCGTGAATGACATCAACTTACATGTGAAGAATGTGGAAGCCATCAAGACCAAGGATATGATCAGCGGCATTGCAGGCTCTTTACAGGGCGTTTCCCGTCTGATCGGTATTCTGATGGCCTGTGTATGGTTTCTGGCCATTGTGATACTTATGGTAGCATATCGGATGGTGACGAATGAACGGATCCGGGAATTTGCGGTATTACGTGTACTGGGAGTCTCCAGCCGCAAGCTTTTTTCTTTGATATTAAAAGAAGGAATGATCATTGGCTTGATCGGTGCTTTGTGCGGGGTAACAGCCGGCGCATTGATTGTCTTTCCTTTCCATCAGATGATCGAATCACAGCTTGGGCTTCCTTATCTTCTGCCATCGACAGCAAGAATCGTCGGATTGGTTTTGATGGCTTTGGTGGTCACGGTATTTACCGGGGGAATGGCTGCTGCTGTTTCTGCCAACCGTATCAGTAAGATGGATACCGGACTCATATTAAGGGAGGATCAATAATGGGATTACGCGCAGAAAAAGTAAAAAAGGATTTTATTCGAAAATCAAAGGATACAAATGTATTTACAGCCGTGCATCCTGTCGATCTAAAACTGACAGGAGGGACGCTGACTGAATTGTGCGGACGTTCCGGTAGTGGGAAAAGCACGTTGTTGAATATGCTGGCCGGGCTGTTGAAACCAAGCGAGGGGACCGTATACATCGATGATATCGACATATATGCTCTGGAGGATAAGGCTTTATCTAAACTTCGCAATGAAAAGCTGGGTGTGATCCCCCAAGGCCATTCGGCTATCAGCAGTTTAACGGTATTGGAAAATGTCTTGCTGCCCTTATCGGTCTATGAACGACATGTGGATCCGGCTTATGCGATGGAGCTATTAGACATGGTGGGAATCGCTCATCTGAAAGATGCGATGCCTTCCGAACTCTCCGGTGGTGAAATGCGTCGTATGGCGATTGCCCGTGCGTTTGTCACAAAACCATCGATCGTGTTGGCCGATGAACCGACCGGGGATCTGGATGATGAAAATACCGAAATCGTATTGCGACTGCTGAAAGAAGCCGCGCAAAAAGGGGCTGCCGTCTTATTGGTGACGCATGAAAAGGAAGCGAATAAGTACGCAGACCGGATCTATCGAATGAACGCAGGAAAACTGGATCCTGTCTTATGAAGTATTTGTTAACGTTTTTGGAGGGCATCCTCACGTTTATATCGCCGTGTCTGCTGCCGATGATCCCCATCTATCTGTCCTATTTTGCCGGTGGCACGATCCGCAGCCGGCATCGAACTGCAATAAATGCGATAAGCTTTATTCTCGGTTTTTCTCTGGTCTTTATGATGATGGGATATGCAGCCGGCTGGCTCTTTGGTTTTTTGGGGGCCTATCGAAAGATTCTGACCCGGCTATGTGGATTGGTAATCATTTATTTTGGATTGTGTTATACAGGATTATTTCCTTTATCTTTTTTTCATAAGAACACAAAAACCGCTATAAATGAATTAAATCCACTCCGTTCTTTTGTGTTCGGCCTGGTGTTTTCCATCAGTTGGACGCCTTGTCTGTCCGCTTTTCTGGGCACGGCTTTAATGATGGTTTCTACCTCTTCTACGCAGCTGGAGGGATTGTATATGCTGGCTGCCTATGCGCTGGGTCTGGGCGTTCCTTTTTTGTTGAGCGCTTTGCTGATGGACAGTATCAAACTGTCCTGGCAGGAAAACGAAAGAATGTATCAGCTAATCCATCGGATGAGTACCGGTTTATTGATCGGATTGGGCTTATTGATGAGTACAGGCCTGTTTGATATCGTAATGAAGGGATTTTAGTATGAAAAAACAATGGATCGTTTGGACCGTCCTCCTTGTAGGTGTCATTGCCATGGCGTCTGTTTTCTATCATAACCTGCAGCCGACGCTACAGATATCAAAAGAAACCACAACGTATGAAAAAGAGTGGGCGACTGATTTTACCGTGATTGACGTATCCGAAACAAAGACACGGTTGAAGGATCATATAGGCAGGCCGGTTATCGTCAACTTCTGGGCAAGCTGGTGTAGCGGCTGTGATCAGGAAATGGTTGTATTTGAGGAAATGTATAAAAAGTATGGCAATGAAGTGGATTTTATGATGATCAACGTCACCGACGGAGACAGAGAAACCGTGGCATCTGCCCGTACGTATATCGAGAAGAAAGGATTATCTTTTCCTGTTTATTTTGATCGGACAGGGCAGGCAATCCGGGCTTATGAGATTACCGGGATCCCGGTTACGCTTATGATCGATGCACAAGGAAAAGTGGATACGTTTCACTTTGGCACCATGGATAGAGATACTTTACAAGAATCGATCGAACGTTTAATTTCGATAAAGGAAGAGAGGCAAAGCTAGGAGAATGAAATATATGAAAAAAACAGGAAAATATTGTATGTTAATGCTCAGCATCATTTTAACCATCGGAGTGTCCACCGTTTTTTCAGCCTGTGACGCGAAAGAAGATGGTACATGGATGCATTGTCATGATGTGCAGACACATATTATGTATATCGGCATCGCGTTGATTCTGTTGTCTGGTGTATGTTTGTTTATCAATAACAAGAAGGCAGGGATAGTTCTTTCCTTGATCCAGGCTGTATCGGGTGTAATGATCATGTTGCTGCCGGGTACTTTGATGTCGATGTGTATGATGACGACGATGCATTGTTGGTCTGTGATGAAACCCTTTGCGACCGTTATGGGCGTCTTGATTCTGGTTTGTTCAGGATATAATTTATATTTCGAAATACGAAAAAAAGATTGAGCTAAAAAAATCAGGAAAACAATTGACAAAAACAATTCACTTTGATAATATAAATGAGCATTACGGAGGTTTAGCTCAGTTGGGAGAGCATCTGCCTTACAAGCAGAGGGTCAGCGGTTCGAGCCCGTT
>DGUK01000010.1 GCA_002394635.1 Faecalitalea sp. UBA4312 | reverse complement strand
TCAATTCCTCCCTGATACACCGCAATCTCTATATTTCGGGCATGCGCATCGATACTGTTTTCCACACATTCTTTGACAATATTAGCTGGCCGATCAACCACTTCTCCGGCAGCGATCATATTGGTCAAATGTTCGCTTAAGACATGTATTTTTGCCATGAACGCCTCCTTACTCTATTGTTTTCGATAATTTCTTTAATTCATATAAGAAGTCTAATGCTTCTCTTGGACTCATAGAATCGATATCCAGCTGCTGCAATCGCTCGACCAATTCGGATTTTTCCGGCTGAACGGCATCCATCACAAATAGATTCGGCTGGTATCCGATACCACTGTGACTGCCTTCATAGTCTTTTAACAGCTGGGAAGCTCGGTCCAGTACAACCTTAGGTAAATGCGCCAGTCTGGCTACATTGATTCCATAGGATTTATCCGCTTTTCCATCAACTACCCGGTAACGGAATTCTATATCCTGTTTCTTTTCTTTTACATCCACGTGTACATTATGGATCGTTGCATGCTGCTGTTCCATATCTGTCAACTCATGATAATGCGTTGAAAACAATGTTTTGGCTTGGATCGCCGTATCAATATATTCAATCATAGCCTGGGCTAAAGCCATGCCATCATATGTAGCTGTCCCTCTTCCAATCTCATCAAAAAGAATCAGTGAATTCTTTGTTGCGTATCGCAGAGCCTCGTTGGCCTCCATCATTTCCACCATGAATGTCGATTTGCCTGTCAGTATATCATCACTGGCACCGATCCTGGTAAAGATACGATCAAAAATCGGTAATTCAGCTTCTTTAGCAGGTATAAAACTACCAATCTGGGCCATGATCACCAACAAAGCGTTTTGCCGCATATACGTAGATTTTCCACCCATATTCGGTCCGGTAATCATTTCTATATGCACTTTTTCATCCATGATCCAATTATTGGATACGTATTTTGACGTCTTCATTTGATCGTCTAGGATTGGATGTTTCCCTTCAATGATACGAATACTGGATTTTTTGTGGAATTTTGGACAAATATATCCCTTATCCACTGCCAAAGTTGCCAGAGAAACTAATACATCAATAACAGCCAAAGCTTTAGCGCAGGCGTGCAGATCAAAAAGACTGCTTTTTATTGTTTCCAGCAATTCCCTGAATAAGGTTTGCTCCAGTTTGATCTTCTGTTCTTGTGCATGCAAAATCTGGTCTTCTTTTTCTTTTAATTCCGATGTGATAAAACGAGTCGCATTGGCCAACGTCTGCTTCGGATGATACCCGAACTCTTCCTTGATAGCAGAGAGATTTCCATTACGCACCTCAATATAATAACCAAATACCCGGTTGTAGCCGATCTTTAAAGACTTTATGCCGGTTCGTTCTCTTTCTCTGGCCTCCAGTTGTAAGATATAATCTTTTCCTTGGTCGGCCATTTCACGGATTTCATCCAGCTGCCGGCTGTATCCTTCGGTAAATACATTTCCTTCTTTTAAAGATAAAGGAGGATTTTCCACAATGGCTCCTTCAATCTGGTGATATAGAGACTGACAATCTGGTACCTCCTGAAATTCCGGATAACTATCCAAAGCTAAGGCAAGCTGGAGGATCGGTTTAGCATGTTCCAAAGAAGTAACCAGCTGTAATACATCTCGCGGACTGGCATTTCCATAAGCCATACGACTGGCCAGTCTTTCCATATCATATATATAAATCAGATGTTCTTTTAAATTTTCCCGTAATATAAAGTCGCTGATCAGTGTGGAAACAGCTTTCTGTCTCTTTCCGATTTTATCCGCTTCGATCAATGGTGCTTCTAACCAATTCTTTAATGTACGTGATCCCATGGCGCTGCAACAACGATCCATAAAAGACCACAAACTTAAAGATCCTGTCGGGTTAAATAAATCCAGATGTTTTTTTGATTCATAATCGATGATCATCTGCTTATTTTGATCCATGATCACAATTGGCATAAAATGCTCGATATGTTGTTTTTGGGTTTCTGTCAAATACCCCATCAGCATAGCTAAATTATCTCTTAAGGCTTCGCCGGCTCCATGTGGTAGTAAATGTTCATCTTCTTTTTGAAGCTTTACTTTTTTCTGACGACTTACCAGATAGGTATCCTTTTCCTCTAATGCCCGTATCCAGCGTTTATCCATCTTCATAGAACAAACAACTTCACTGACATTCTGTTCAATCAACGCTTTTTCCATCGCAATCAAGGAACGTTCCACAGTCAGACTTTTTAATTCACCGGTACTTAATTCACAAAACAAAATATTGATTTCCCAGCTTGTCACCACAACGCTGGCAAGATAGTTATTCATTTTCGTATCGATGATCTCATCCATATATGTTCCTGGTGTTACGATCCGGATAATGCCTCTTTCCACAATTCCTTTGGCTTCGCTTGGATCTTGAAGCTGTTCACAGATAGAAACCTTATATCCTTTTTTGATCAGTCGTTGAATATATGTATTGGCTGCATGATGTGGAATGCCGCACATAGGAACCCGCTGCCCGTCCCCAGCACTTTTTCCTGTGAGAACCAGATCCAGTTCCCTGCTGGCTGTCTGTGCATCTTCAAAAAACATCTCATAAAAATCGCC
>DGUK01000026.1:5939-82764 GCA_002394635.1 Faecalitalea sp. UBA4312 | reverse complement strand
TCATGCACATACTGTGCATATGTATAACCATCTGGCAATTTCATATTTCCGATAAATAGATACAAGAACTGAATGCAGCTGAACGCAATGTAGACTACTGCCAGGACACTGGATGTGGTAATAGCAGTAATGGAGCTGTAGAGGGCACGTTTTTCCTGCTGCTTTTTTGGAACGTTTTGAACAACCATGTGTATGTCAAAGAACAGAATATACATAGCAATAAAGGTCAACAGAATTTGCAGGATATTCCCGATATCCTCCGGTATGAATAACAGACGAACCATGGACTGAACCATGGAATCAAATACGGCATCGGCCGATGTCAACAGCACCAGGATGATTGCCACCAAAGGGAAGGCGGTCATCAGACCGATAACAATCGGAAAAATAATCTCTTTTTTATTAAAGTTGAGTGTATGGAATACACTGCAAAGAGAAAACAAAGGCTGCATACACCGAACGATCAATTGCCCGGTCATTTTGATCAATGCTGCAATCTTCTGTCCGATCGACCACTTTACCATATCTGTATATATATGAAGAATGTAACCGATCCAAAGACTTCCTATGGCCAACGTATCTGCCAACTGCATAGGACCCGACAGGAACATACACTTAAAGATAGAAAGAACCATCAAGGATAGCGTATAAAACCAATCCATTTTAGTATATTTTTCTATTCGGGCCATGCGTTTCATCAAGTATAATGTACCACCCATAAATATCGGATAAAGGATCCCGTGAGGGTTCTGATATAGGCAAAGAATATACAAGCCTGCAAAGAGCAGACTGGCAGTTCCAAAGCGATGGAAGTTTTCCAATCTCTCATTTTTTATAGAAAAGGCAGGGGGCTGTGGAAATACAACATCATTTTTCTGGCTCATCTTATCACTCCTTTTCATCCGGGACATATTCAAGAATGTCTCCGACTTGGCAGTTTAGTTCCTTACAGATGGCATCCAGAGTGCTGAAACGTACGGCTTTGGCGCGGTTGTTTTTCAAAATGGATAAATTGGCGTTAGTGATGTTTACACGTTCTGCCAGTTCGGACAAACCGATCTTTCTTTTTGCCATCATGACATCCAGATTTACAATAATAGCCATAAAGGTCACCTCCATTAAATTGTCATATCGTTTTCCAGCTTATATTGAACGGCCAGTTCAAAGACCAGAGCCAGCACTTTGCTGAAAAGACCTGCAATCAGGAAAGTAAAGACAATCAGTAAAATAGAGGGGGTTATATAGGTGAAGACACGCAAGCTCATATCGATGGAGATCAGAAACGCATAAGTTCCCATTTTCCTTAAGCTTGTTACATTTTCATAGATGAAGCAATCTTCT
Source organism: Faecalitalea sp. UBA4312 (assembly GCA_002394635.1). Taxonomy (GTDB): domain Bacteria; phylum Bacillota_I; class Bacilli_A; order Erysipelotrichales; family Erysipelotrichaceae; genus UBA4312. Next base: position 81,423 of record DGUK01000026.1, on the reverse strand, counting down.
TTTTGCACAGATTTCATCATCTTTCTAAGTTCATAGAGAATCAGGATCCCCAAATAGCCTGCAATCATAAAAAGAATACATAAAAGAAGATAATTCTGATCTATACGGGCATACTGGTTGGCCCTTTGATGCATCGAATAGACTTTGATCAGGTAAGGGCATGCAAGGGTTCCAAGTATACTGAGAACAAAAATAATATCCAAACATGTCTTTGTGAAAGTAACAATTTTTGAATTCATAAGTAGTACCTCCACCGTGATGGTAACATTCAATATTTTGAAAGTCAATAAAAATATATCGAAAAACGATAAAATATTTTTGTTTATCAAGATGTTTTTATCTGTTTTTCATCTTTTCGTGTATACTAAAGATATGAAATGGTTTCAATGGGCATGCGTTCTTTGGTTGTTGATTGGTTGTGTCGGTTATGAACAAACAACTGCCCAGGTCACTACAACAGAAACAAGAACTTCACAAGAGGTTCCCTATGAAGGAATGCCGGAACAAGATATCGATGAAACGCTTTGTGGCAAGCATACCTCTTATAAGAATAATGTATATATATGGAAGATCCAGGGCGAACGTGTATTGATGGTTCGCGTACGGAACGGAAAAGTCACCAATGTACATCGGATCAACAAACTGTATTGGGATGATGACGGGCTGCCTCATATGGAGGAAAAGAACGGAGAAAAGATCTGGTGTATCAATGCGCAGGCTGCGTATGAAAAGTGGGAACGGTTTGAACAGGCACGGGATAAGGAAGTGGATCAGTATCAGAGCCCTGAGGACTATGCTGAAGCCCATTACGATGATTTTTATGAGGATGCACTGAAATATGAAGAAGAGGATGTTGACGAGGTCATGTATGAATTAGCTATGGAGTACTGGCAGGAAAACCAGGCCCAGCCACGACCATCCTATTAAGAAAACCGGCTAAGGCCGGTTTTTTACAAGATCGGAATTTTAATAGTACAATCGCTTAATGGATATGTGGAACAGGCATGGACATAACTGTACTGTTTATCGGCTGCTCTTCTGCCATCTCCGGTGGAAGGAATAAACACCTTACCGGAAATCAATTTGCAGCGACAAGCTCCGCATGCCCCGCTACGGCAGCGTGTGTGGTTTTTTATGGCTGCTCTTTCCAATGCGACTGCTAAAGGTTCTGTGCTTTTGGCTTCGACCACATCTTCATGGATACCGCGAACGACCAACAAACGGAATGTCTGTGGCTGCATATCCAGCGGATACCCCTCTTCCTGCATGATATTGACAGGAGCGCCGAATACCTCCATACGGATCCGTTTATCCGGTATCTGCAACTTTTTCAGCTCTTTATACACAAACCGGTACATCGGTAAAGGACCACATACAAAGAAAGTCGAATCCGGCTGTGCATATTTTTCAATGAGCCGGGCTGTCAAGAATCCTTTTTCTCCCGGATACTCTGGTTGATCGCTGATGACATGGATAATGCGTACACGTGGACTCTGGATGGCTTCCAGCTGTTCCTTGAGGATGATATCACGAGTGGACACCGATCCGTAAAGAATAGTCAGATCTACATCCAGCGTGCCATGTTCAATTTCTCTGGCCATGGAACAGAACGGTGTGATACCAGAACCACCGGCCAGGGCAACAATATGTTTGGAATCACGCAAGGGCTCCACATAGAATTGACCAAACGGAAGATGTGCAATAAAGGTATCTCCTGGTTTTACATTGTCATATAACCAGCAGCTGACAAAACCTTGTCCTCTTTTACCGTTGCGGACAGTGATTTCAAAGAATGGTTCTTCAATTTCTCGGGCCTGAAACGGCGCCGAACTGATAGAATATGGCCGAGTTGTCAGCGTTCCGTCTATCTCAAACTCTAAGGATACGTATTGTCCACACTGAAACGGGGGCAATATATCATTCTGATCAGCTGTAAATGTGATTGTCCGTGCGCTTGGGGATACATCCTTGACGGCTGTCACCTTGACATGAGTACGGTCTGGATGCAGCTGACGAGCAACTTCATTAATGGGATCATCGTATAACGTGTTTGGATCCGCCTCTTCGATCAGATGACGACGTTCCTTTATGACACGCGAGGAACCCAGAATATCTTTAAAAAATCCATTGACCTTCATATTATCGTCCCTCCTTCAAAGATTCCATGATGAGTTTGGCGGCAATCTTACCATTGTTGATATTACATGCCATGCCATCGCCTACCAGCTGATGGCTGGCACAGCCTACCAGGCCCTTGATCCACTGTTCTTTCTCGACATCTTCTAAACGCGCAACAACCGAATTGTTCATTGAATGCTGGTAGCCGTAGATTCCACCACGGTACGCTTTGGCAAAATGAGCAATGGTCATCGGGGATTCGATTTCAATCTCCTCGATGTGATCCATCAGATCCACACCCAGATAAGCGCTGACCTGTTCGATCATTTCTTTGGCAATCCTTCGCTTCATCGTCTGATAGTCGTCTACCTTGACATCCATAAAGGGATCAGATACCGGTAGGTAGGTGATGGACAAGGAGGTTTTTCCTTGTGGAACACCATCTGGATTGGCGTAGTTTAGACAGATGGTCGTCAGATTAGACCAGCCACCTAATCGTTTTCCCTGTTCCCAGAACACATCGGTATCAAAAGGGACATTGGAGGAAAAAACGGAATACCGGTTGATATTGAGATCCTCCGGTCTTGCATCTAACTGCATGACAACCGAGAAGCAGGTGACACCCATCGGCATCGCATTGGCATATTTTATAGCTTTTACAGGTACTTCGCTTTGCGGTTCGATCATTTTCGCGTAAGTGACGTTCGGATACGGAGCACACGCAACAGCATCGCAATAAATCGTATCTCCGCGTTTGGTGCGGACACCATATACGTGATTATCCTTGACCAAAATTTTTGTGACCTCCTGGCAATATTTAAACTGCACACCCAGCTCTTCACATTTTTCTGCCATGGCTACCGACATTTCATGAGAGAATCCTTTGGCAACATAGCTTCCTCCCAGTAAATAATCTGCCATCAGAAAAGAATAAATGGTAAAGGGCAGATTGGATATAGGCACTCCGACATAGATCCAGTAGGCTGAAAGAATATTTATGACATCTTTGGGCAGATGAAATGCTTTGTCAAGGACTTCCTTGGCGCTGTATCCGGCTGTCTTGACCAACGGTTCGTGCTTCAGCAGCAAGGTGAGCTTGGAAGCAGAATGTTCATTTAAGAATAAAACCGATTCATAGACCGACTTACACGTTTCCAGCAGCCGGTTGATTTCGTCTTTAGTTCCTGGATATTGAGCATCGATTTCATCAGCACAGATCCAGGTGCCATCGGCCCTACGTCCGGCATGTATCTCAATATCAATATTGTCCTGTGGAGATAAGAGGCCATAAGCCTCCGGTACACGCAGCCAGTTGATCTTCACACCCATCTGTTCCAGATATTCCCGAATAAATAACGGTTTGTCCTCCGGTCCGATCGACATCATCTCATGAAGGGTGGCTTCCATTTCCACGCCATTGCGTACAAAAGAAGTAGCCAGACCACCAGGCAGATTGTGTCTTTCCAGGATCAGGACGGATTTTCCTTCGGTTGCTAGTTTCAGTGCACAGCTCATGCCGGCCAAAGCGCCTCCGATAACGATCACATCATATTTTTCTTTATAAAAATCCATATGTGTTCTCCTTTTTTTGTTATATGTATTATATGAATAAAAAAGATTTTTCGTCAATTTATCCTCTTGAAAAGAAAAAGAGGGTCATGAAATAATAGTGTAAAAGGAGAGAATGAAAATGTATACAGTCGGAATCGATATCGGGGGTACAAATATCCGCTGTGCAATCTTTGATAAAGAACACAACAGAGTACAGTATTATAAATCTTCAAACGATAAGGCGAAGGATGCGGCACAGAATCTGGAACCGGTTGTTGCTTTTTTGCGAAGCTTTCCCCAGCCGATCCGTCGGATCGGTATCGGATGTCCAGGCCCTCTGGATGCCAAGAAGGGACTGATTCTGGATCCACCGAATCTAGTCGGATGGGACCATTTTCCTATAGTGGATTTTTTTCGCAACAAGACCGGAATACCCGCTGTCATGTCCAATGACGCCAATGTAGCCGGTCTGGCAGAGGCGGTGCTAGGAGCCAGAAAGGGCTGTGAATCTGTGTTTTATGTGACAATGTCTACCGGCTTTGGCGGGGCATATATCTTCCGTAATGAACTGATCAACGGTATAAGCACATGTGCCGGCGAAATCTATAATATGATCGTCAACGAAGACCACCATCATCATAAAGGAACCAATCCCGGCAGTTTAAACGAACAGTGCGGCGGATATGGACTATCTGTACTTGCCCAGGAAATCTTCGGTCGGCCAATGTCGGCAGAACAACTGTTTGCCTTATGGCATCAGAACGATCCGAAGGCGGTCGCTTTAATTGAGAGAACAGCGGATGTAGCGGCTAAGGGAATTGCTAATGTCGGTTGTGTCATCGATCCGGAAATCTATGTAGTCGGAGGCAGCATTGCCATTTTCAATCCGGATTTTGTACAGATGGTATTTGAAAAAGCGAAACAGTATTATATAAAACCAGAGTACCTAAAGTACAAGATGGCAGAATTTTCGGATGATGCAGGACTGATCGGTGCCAGTTTACTATGAAAAAAAGCGGTCAATCCGCTTTTTTGATGGTAAAAAAGGTATTTTTATAAAAAGGCATATAGAAGAAGTTGGTTTTCCATATCTTTTGAAAATCTTCATAAGATATTTTTCGGTTATAGTATTTGTGTGGACTGTTTATCAGCGGATGAAAGGAATCCGATATGTATAAATAGTCCGGATCATAGCCTACGATCGTTGTATAGTGCAGATAACGTCTGTTTTCAAAGGTTCGGGTCAGTACGATAACAGGTTGTCCTAAATCAATCTGCTGTTTTAAAGACTGAATGGACCCTTTCCGATAGGTGACATCAAATCCATTCTGCCGGAGCGAACCTTTCAGGTGTTTCGGAAGAATACCACCATTGTACATGGTCGGCATCGTCTGGTATAAGTCTTTTCCTTTTATGGTATCTCCCCAGAATCTTCGTACATAAGCGCTGGAATAGGCGCCACATTCATTGCCCGGCTGTATTTCTACTTGATCAGGATTCCGGATCAAATTAGCAGTCTTAGCCTTTATTGTCTTTTTGTCCTTTTCGGGTATGCCAATCAAAAGAATATCCCCGACCAGGATGATCAGAACCGGGCATAACAGAAGCAGAATCAAGATGATCAGTCGTTTCATGGTTTTACTATAAGAGATTTCCGTAAAAAAGAAAATACAGAATATTCAGATTGTTCGAACAGGTAAGCTATGATACCCTAAAACTATGAAGAAAGTACTGATAGGTATACTCAGCATCCTCTTGATCGCGTGCATTGGCCTGGATGGCTATCTGATTTATACACATCTGGAAAAAGAAGAGAAAACCGTAGTAAAAGAGAAAAAAGAAAAGAAGGAGGAAACAGCGAAAGCAGAACAAGACCGAATTGAATCCTTCAATTTTATGGGGGTAGGGGATAATCTTTTACACGATGTGATCTTCGCGTATGATGAAGATGGTAATTATGACGATATTTATGACCCGATCAAGGAGTATACAGAAAAAAGTGATTTGAACTATATCAACTATGAAACGATCTGTGCCGGGCAGGAACTTGAATACAGTGGCTATCCGGTTTTTAACGGACCGGTTGAATTCAACGATTCCATTACGCATGCCGGGTTTAACTGGTTATCTTTATGCTCCAACCATACATTCGACCGGGGAGTCCAAGGTGTCCTGGCAAATCTGAACTATATCAAGGAGCACGATCCACAGCTAACTGTCACAGGTTCTTATACTTCGAAAGAGGAATCAGAGATCCCGACGGTCGTGGAAATTAACGGGATCCGGGTCGGGCTGGCCAGTTATACATACGGACTCAATGGATTTGAGTTACCGGAAGGTTATGAATGGCTTATTAATCTTATCGATGAAGACAAGATCCGAAGCGACATGGAAAAACTGAAGGAAGTCAGTGATATCCAGATTGTATCGATGCACTGGGGCGTAGAGTATGAAACCGTGCCGGATGAACAGCAGCAGTATTATGCCAAATTGTTAAATGAACTGGGTGTGGAGGTCATCATTGGCGGGCATCCACATGTGGTCCAGCCGGTGGAAATCATTCATGGTCAAAACCAGGATACGTTGTGCTATTATTCGATTGGTAATTTCTTGAGTTCACAGGATCATAACGAAAATATGGTCGGCGGGATGCCAAGTTTCCGTTTATCCTATAATTTCAGGACAAAGGAAACGAGCTTTTCCGATGTAAAGTTTACTCCGACGATAACCTGGTATGATGCCAATTATCAGAATTATAAAGTTTATACGATCGAGCAATGGACCGATGATCTGGCAGCTAGTCATTATTGTACGGTAATGGCTGGTGAAGATATGACCAAACAATGGATTGCCGATTATTTCACTTCGATCGTCGGAAATCCGGAAGGTGTTGAAATTATAACTGAATAGGTGGTTCGTTTAAAACGAACCACCTTTTTTTCCATGTGATAAAGCCAGTGAATTTACATTGCGTACGGCATTTTCCAGTTCCCGGCTGGACATTCTTTGTCCTCCGTTGGCCAAGACAGTATTCTGGATCAGTCCGTCACTGGTAGCGACAATCAGCCGGTACTTCTTTTTCAGATCATGGACAAGACGTTCAATATAGTCATCGGCTGTCTGATTGGTTTTGGTGTAAATGATATTTGTGTTGCCTCTGCGATAAGTTTTTCCGGCATTATCCTTAACACGGTAAGCATCAAAGACAAGGTACAGAACATAGCCTTTATATCCTTGATAATTAATGATCATATCGATCAGCTGATCGCGGGCGGAGCTGAAACTGGTTCGTACCGATTCTTGGAAGGAAGTCCAGGAATAGAGCATATTGTAACCGTCAACGATCAAACAGTTTGGCTTTGGCGCCTGGATCTGTACCGATTGGGGCTCCATATCGATTTTCTTTTTTGGCTTCGGCGTCACTTTTTTTTCGTTGCGGTTTCTGCCGCCGGCATTCTGGAAGATGCGTTTCATCTCTTCCTCCTGGACCGTATATTTCCGACTGGATAAAGAAGATGGTTCCTTCGACTGCTTCCATTGGATATGCATATAGTCCTCTACTTGATCATACGGAACATAGAAACGCGAACCATGGGAACAAAAGACCGAACCCGTTGGATTGCGAAGGTCATGTTCACTGTCATATCCGATCAGACGGACGATTTCGTCTTGATCGGCACAAGGATAATAACCGTCGACAGCACAGCTGTACTTGCCTAGCCCCCGGGTGAAGGAAATCAATTCTTTTTGGTAATTCGCCATCAGGCGGACCGGACCTTTTCCGGTAATCTCAACATAATCATGATCATTTTGCTCAATCTGGACGGAGGCATGCCGGCAATCCAGATCGTATAACGTACGGCTCAAACTGTCCTGAGGCACCTGGATCTTAAAGGAGTAATATGGCTCCAATAATACGCTTTCGGCTTTTTTTAAGCCTTGCCGGATAGCTCGGTAGGTTGCCTGACGAAAGTCGCCTCCCTCGGTATGCTTCACATGGGCTATACCGGCCAAAAGAGTGATCTTCATATCTGTGATCGGAGATCCTGTCAATACGCCTTTATGGGTCCGTTCCTGAAGGTGGGTCAAGATCAGGCGCTGCCAGTTTACGGCCAGTTGGTCCTGTGAACAATGACTTTCAAAGACAAGGCCGCTACCGGTTGGCAAAGGCTCTAGGCGAAGGAGAACCTCAGCATAATGACGTAATGGTTCAAAGTGCCCAATCCCCAGTACGGGTTTGGCAATTGTTTCTCGATAGATGACCTGTCCGCTTTGAAAACCAACGTGTACTTTGGATCGTTGATAGATCTGATTCTGAAGGACTTCCATCTGAATGGCACCCATCAGCTGTATGTGGATCTTTTTACTTTGATCGTCAAATTCAATTTGCAGCTGTGGATCTTCTGCTGCCAGCTGGCGGCAGGTTTGCATCATCTCTAGAGCATCAACGCCTTCCGGAAGTAAGAGCTGGTAACTCAAACAAGCACTTAAAACCGGTTTTGTGGTGTCTGTTTCCACGCCTAATGGCTGTCCGGCCTGGATGGAGTGCAACCCTTTCACCGCACAGACCATGCCTGCCTGAACCTGTTGTACAGCCTGGCGATCCGGCCCGTTGTAGATCCAGATCTGATCGACTTTTTCTTCCTCATTGATTTTTTGTTTGGCTGTCAGGCTGCCACCGGTAATCTTCATATGAGTCAGACGGTTTCCTTGGTCGTCGGTGGAAATCTTATAAGCTCTGGCCGCAAATTCTTTCGGGTATTCTCTTTGGAAGGAACAAGTCACAATTGCATCCATTAAATCAGTGATTCCGGTATTTTTTAAAGCGGAACCAAAGAAACAAGGGAAACACTCACGTTTTAGGACAGCTTGCTGAATCATAGATAAGGAAATGTCTCCTGTTTCCATAAACTGGTTTAACATGGATTCATTGACTAACGCAAGTTGTTCTATCGTATCCGACTGGTTGAACGCAATACAATTGGATGAGCATTTTGTCTGCAGGTCATGAAGCAGCTGTTCTTTTTCCATGTAAGTAATATCCATTTTATTGATGAAGATCAATGTAGGTACATGATAGTGCTGTAGACATTTCCAAATGGTTTCTGTGTGGCTTTGTACTCCGTCCATCCCATTGATCAATAAGATGGCTAGATCCAGGATCTGCAGGGAACGTTCCATTTCACTGGAAAAGTCGACATGGCCCGGTGTATCGATCAAATAGATTTCTGCATCTTTCCAGGTATAATTGGCTTCCTTAGAATATATGGTGATCCCGCGATCCCGTTCCTGGCTGTCATAGTCCAGATAGGCATCCTTGTGATCGACTCTTCCCATCATTCGAAGTTTTCCTGCATTGTATAACATACTTTCGATGCATGTGGTTTTTCCTGCATCGACATGAGCTAATATTCCGGTTACGATTCTTTTCATGTTATTAAGGGTATCATAAAAGTTACGGCCAACGCAAAATATGTTAGAATAGATGAAAAGAATAAATAGAGCGAGGGTAGAATAATGGATAATAAGAAAAGACCACGTAGAAGAGAAACGCATGTAGACCACAGTATGCAAGGAAATGTACATCGGCGTGGATCTGGTCTGAACAGCGGACCAGTCGGTCCGGGCGGATCTGGCCCGAAACGATCCGGAACACGTGGAGGTTTTGGTGGCATTCTGGTCATTTTGTTGATGCTGCTAATGGGCGGCGGAGTTAGTCTTTCCAGCTTGTTTGGCGGTACACCTTCCACAGGTGGAAGCTCTAGCCAGCCTCAGTATTCGTACCAGACATCCAATACGTACGGTCAGTGGACTGATTCGAATGTTGCGAAATTGGATACCACCGTAGCCAAGGGATCGCGCGCAAAGCGGACCAAACTGATGGGAGATGGTCAGGATACGGTAACGATCATGGTATATATGTGTGGAACCGATCTGGAATCCAGAAGTCGCATGGCAACCAGCGATCTGCAGGAAATGCTGGCAGCGACGATTGGTGATAATGTGAACCTGTTGGTATATACCGGTGGATGCGCACGATGGAATAATAATGTTGTCAGCTCCAGTGTGAACCAGATCTATCAGATCAAGGATGGTAAGATGGCACGGATCGTTGCAGATGATGGACGTAAATCCATGACAGATCCATCCACTTTGACTTCCTTTATCAAATGGTGTGCCAAGAATTATAAAGCGAATCGTTATGAATTGATTCTATGGGATCATGGCGGCGGTTCTATCAGTGGATTTGGGTATGATGAAAAATACCGGTCTAGCGGATCCATGGATCTCAGTGAAATCAATCAGGCATTGGATAACGCAAACGTCAACTTTGACTTTATTGGCTTTGATGCCTGTTTGATGGGAACGGTCGAAACGGCCAGTATGCTGGCAAATTATGCTGATTATCTGATAGGATCCGAAGAAACTGAACCAGGTATTGGATGGTATTATACGGACTGGTTAACGAAGCTTTCCGACAATACGTCTATGAAAACACTGGATATAGGAAAACAGATCTGCGATGATTTTGTGACGAAATGTGGATCACGTTGTCCGGGACAGAAAACAACACTGGCTTTGGTGGATCTGGCGGAATTACAGAATACCGTACCGGATAAGTTAAATGCGTTTGCTAAATCGATTTCCACAAAAATCAAAGACAAGGAATACAGTACAGTATCGCAGGCACGAAACCAATGCCGGACCTTTGCGACCAGCCAGCGTATTGATCAGGTCGACCTGGTGGATCTGGCTGACAAAATGAATACGGAAGAAGGAAAAGCGCTTTCTGAAGCGGTCAAAGGTGCTGTGAAGTATAATCGAACTTCCTCGAATATGACCAATTCCTACGGATTATCCATTTTTTTCCCGTATGACCGCATTTCCAGTGTAGATACGGTTGTGGATACGTATTCAAAAATTGGCATGGATGAAGAATATGCGAAATGCATTCAGGAATTTGCCAGTGTGGAAGCCGGTGGACAGGCTTACTCCTCCCAGTCTGGTTCTTCCCAGAATCTGTTGAATCTGTTAGGCGGAAGTTCGCAGTCCTCCTCGAATTCCGATTCCGAAGCGATGATGGAACTGTTAAATCTGTTCCTTGGTGGTGGTAACTACGGTTCCGTCAATGGTCTGAACAGTTCAAATACCAGCTTCTTGTCAGGACGTTCCATCACTAATGAGGAGATTGCCGATTTTGTTGATAAACATCATATCGACGATTCTCAGCTGACCTGGACGGAAGAAGATGGGACTTATAAATTATCTTTGACGGAAGAGCAATGGGAAATGGTGCAGACTGTAGATCAGAGCTTGTATTACGATGACGGAAACGGATATGTGGATCTGGGTTTGGACAACAACTACGATTTTGACGATGATGGCAATCTGATTGCGGTGACAGACCGTACATGGTTATCCATTAATGGAAGAGTGGTTGCTTATTATCATACGGATACACAGGAAGATGGAGACAATTACACGATTACGGGATATGTACCGGCTTTTCTGAATGGTACACGTGTCAATTTGATTTTAGTATTTACCAACGAAGATCCGGATGGTAGGATTGCCGGTGCGACAACGGATTATATTGACGGAGAAACCGAAACAGTAGCAAAATCATTGACTCAGCTGGAGGAAGGAGACACCCTGGAATTTGTCTGTGATTACTATACATACGATGGGGAATATGAAAACAGCTATCTGCTGGATGAGCCTTTGACCGTTACAAAGGATATGAAGATCCGGAATATTGATGTTGGAAAGGGTAAGGTGAAGATCGTATATCGTTTTACCGATACCTATAATCAGACCCATTATTCGGAAGCCATTATGAAATAGAAATTGAAATCAAGGTATATATCGGGTAAAATCAAAGTACATTGGCAAAATATAAGGTTTTATATTTTGCCAATTTTTTTAGGAGATGCATATGGAAACAAAAAACGGAAGCAGTTTTAGCGGGCAAATAGGTTTTGTGTTAGCTGCAGCCGGCAGTGCAGTCGGTGTAGGAAATCTCTGGCGGTTCCCTTATTTGGCAGCCAAAGACGGTGGGGGTCTTTTCCTACTTGTCTATCTGATCTTGATCCTTACTTTCGGATTTACATTATTGACATCGGATATCGCCATTGGACGGAAAACGAAAAAAAGCGCAATCTTTGCGTATGAGATAATGCGTGAAAAATGGCGTTTCCTGGGAATTTTGACCTTCTTTGTCCCTGTGCTGATTATGACTTATTATGCCGTAATCGGAGGTTGGATCACAAAATATTTTATTGTATTTATAACCGGGCAAGGTCGTTTGGCGGCATCGGACGGATATTTCACGCAGTTTATTACGTCTGCGCAGGCACCTGTGTTTTTTTCTATGTTCTTCATGATCCTGACGGCTTTTATCGTCTACAACGGGGTGGAAAGCGGAATTGAGAAATGTTCAAAAATTGTAATGCCGATTCTTCTGGTGATGATCGTGGCGATTGCAGTTTATTCTTTAACCTTGACACATACCGATGGGCAGGGTCATCTGCGTACAGGTATAGAGGGACTGCAGTTTTATCTGACACCAAATCTGGAAGGCCTGACGCTTAGTCAGTTTATGCAGGTTCTGCTGGATGCGATGAGCCAGTTGTTCTTTTCATTAAGCGTTTCGATGGGAATCATGATTACGTATGGTTCCTATGTCAAGGATGATGTCGATCTGAATCAGGCAGTCGGACAGATTGAGGTCTTTGATACGCTTGTGGCCTTTTTGGCCGGAATGATGATCATTCCATCCATTTACGTGTTTTCCGGTATGGAAGGCATGGGGAGTGGTCCAAGTTTGATGTTTATCTCGTTACCGAAGGTCTTTGATGCGATGGGGCCGATCGGAACGATCGTAGGTATAGTTTTCTTTTTGATGGCAGCCTTTGCGGCATTGACATCTTGTATTTCTGTACTGGAATCGATTGTTGCCAACTGCATGGAACTGTTTCATACAACAAGAAAGAAAACGACTGTTTTCTTGTCTTTGTTCTATTGTGCAGCCTCGGTAGTGATTGCTTTAGGATACAGTCTGTTTTATGTGGAGATTCCATTGCCGACCGGAAACACCGGGCAGTTTCTGGATGTGATGGATTATATCAGCAACAGCTTTATGATGCCGATCATCTCTTTATTATCATGTATTCTGATCGGCTGGATCGTCAAACCTCAATGGATCATTGATGAAATGGAGAAGAGCGGACATCGGTTCGGTCGGAAAAAGCTGTATACGGTTATGATCCGTTATATTGCTCCGGTCATGATGTTTATTCTGTTTTTGGAATCGACAGGACTGTTGGAAAGAATACTGGAATAAAACTTGAAAGCGAAGTATCATATCTTTAAAGAAAGGGAGGTATTCCCATGGCAAATCATATTATATGGCAGGATCGTAAGCGTTTATGGTGCGGACTGCCTTGGACATTTACTGTATATAGTTTAAGTGAAGATCGTTTGTTCATCAAAACCGGCTTTTTGTCTGTCAAAGAAGATGAGGTGCGTCTGTACCGTATTAAAGATATCGGTTTGACACAGGGATTCTTCCAGAGAATCTTTGGCTTGGGAACCATTTCCATTTGTTCCAGCGATTCATCCTTACAGGATTTCAAGCTGGTGAATGTGAAGAAAAGCCGTGCGGTGAAAGAACAATTATCTCAGTTTGTTGAAAAAGAACGGGAAAAGAAACGGGTATATACAAGGGAGAATCTCAATCATCACGGCTCGGAAGAAGAGGCGGAAGACTTTGATTTCGATCGGTTTGACGATCAAATATAGAGAGATGTTTCTCTCCCTTTTTGTGGATTGATGTATAATGAAGAAAAACAATTAAAAGGAGTAGAGTATGGGACTATTAAGAGCAGCAGCTGGTGCTGTAAACAGTACATTAGCTGATCAATGGAAAGAGTATTTTGTATGTGAGGCCCTGGACGTGGATACATTGGTTGCCAAAGGACAAAAACATACGTCCAGACGATCTTCAAACACCAGAGGCGGGGACAATGTGATTTCTGATGGCTCCGGTATTGTGGTAGCCGACGGCCAGTGCATGATCATCGTCGAACAAGGAAAGATTGTGGAGGTCTGCGCAGAACCTGGACAGTTTACCTATCGTACAGATCTGGAGCCGAGCATATTCACAGGATCTTTAGGGGACGGAATCCGTAAGACCTTTGATGAAATCGGAAAACGCTTTGCCTATGGAGGGCAGGCTGCCAAAGATCAGAGAGTCTATTATTTTAATACCAAGGAAATAATTGATAATAAATTCGGTACACCGACACCGGTGCCTTTCCGGGTCGTTGACAATAATATCGGTCTGGATATTGATGTGTCTGTCCGTTGTAACGGTGTGTATTCTTATCGTTTAAAAGATCCTCTGCTTTTCTATACAAACGTATGTGGAAATGTATCTTCTACCTATGAACGTTCGGAAATCGATCGTCAGCTAAAGTCGGAATTTATCAGTGGTCTGCAGCCTTCTTTTGCCCAGTTATCGGCCATGGAAATTCGTCCGTATGAGCTGACAGGGCATGTAGATGAACTTTGCCAGGCGATGAACCTTTCCTTAACCAACAAGTGGTCCCAACTGCGCGGATTGGAAGTTGTGTCCATTGCGATCAATTCTATAACGTTGCCGGAGGAAGATCAGGAACTGATCAAGCAGCTTCAAAAAGCGGCAATCAACCGTGATCCGAATATGGCTGCAGCTCAGTTAGCCGGAGCACAGGCCGATGCGATGCGGGAAGCTGCCAAGAATCCAAATGGAGCGATGACAGGCTTTATGGGAATGAATATGGCTGCTCAGACCGGTGGCATGAATGCAGCCGGGCTTTATCAGACAGGCCAGTCAAAAGCTGACAAATGGACTTGTTCCTGTGGTGCAGAAAACACCGGAAACTTCTGTGCCCAGTGCGGGAAACCAAAATCGACACCGGTAGAAGGCTGGACATGCAGCTGTGGGGCAGTTAACCAGGGAAGATTCTGTACAGAATGTGGAAAGCCAAAACCAGCCGGACTGCCTTTATATCGTTGCGATAAATGTGGCTGGAAGCCGGATGATCCGCAAAATCCGCCAAAATTTTGTCCGGAATGTGGCGATCCGTTTGATGACGGAGATATAATAGGAAACGAATAAATGCCGTTTATAACGGCATTTTTTTTGGGATTGTGATGTGCTTTTTCATATCATACAAAATTGCGAAGTTATACTTGTTTATATCAATACAATACGCAAAATCTTCTTTCGGAAAAATATGCTGGGTAGAGGGGTCAAAGAATTTAGCCCCTGCTCCATTTCGCAAGGCTCGGGTTTTTTCGATGATCGGATAGGATTCCGTTAACAATAAACTACGTATATACTGCGCACACAGATAATCTTCTTCAGTCGGACGGATCCCGGCATCGCCCATGGCGACCAGGGATACCAATTTCGGATTATTCTGGCGTATCCAGGCAGCGGTGGCTTTGGCATTGGCCAAAGATGCGACCAGAATTGTATCGGCGTGAACAGCATTGACAATTCCCTGCGTTCCAGCGCTGGTGGAATGGATCAAGGTCCGATCAGTAAAATCCATACCGGCAATTGAAGAAGGGGAATTTCCATAGTCACAGCCTTGTACCATAGCTCCTTTTCTTTCTCCGAACAGGATCCAGTCTGGATGCTTTTTTTTAAGGGCGAAAGCCTGCTCCAGTTTTCCGACCGGATGAATTTCTTTGGCGTTCTGGCTGAACAGAACGCATTCTAATGTGTAAGCTCGGAAGACATCGATGATGACGACTACACCTTTAGCCTGACGAGCTCCTTCAATACATTGATAAATTTCTATATTCATACATTCCCCTTTATTTATAAATGATTCCAATCCGGTCTTTTCAAACGTTCATAAGCCATCTGAGCATTGTTGGTCTTCTTGTTGACCCAGCGAGTAAACAGCTTTGGATCATTGATTCTTGCCAGGATGGTACTCTTTTCTCTCGGATAGTCTACATTGACGATATGCTCCAGACGTTCCTGGTCAGTAATCACAAAAGAAACGGAGCGGGTCTTCTTGGATAGATAATGAAGCAGGTCATACAAGGCATTGGAATTCAGGTACATAAGAATTTCAATGTGGATCGTGGATTCCGCATGCCGGTAAATGGCATAGCCTCGTACTTTGTCCTGTCGGTCCATCAAAACGACGATCTTGTGATTGTTCAACGTATAGTAGGAAAGAATACGCTGTAACGTTTCCCGGTCATAGAGAATACTGCCATCGAAATAGCTCATGAACTTTGCGTAGAACGGATACAAATCAATGGCCTCCGTATAAGGGACGACATTGTCCGGCTCACCTTTGGAAAAGCCTTCCAAGGAAGTCCAGCATGTCCGAGTATGGCTGACAGGCTGGAAGCCACGATTGGTAAACAGTTTCGGAAAGTCGGTGCAGCAGATGGTAAACAACTCATTATACTGCGCTTGTTCCAAGACAACATCCAGTAACTGCGAAAAATATTTTCTCCGTCGGTAGTCCGGATGGACAGCTGCCAGAAGGATCTGGCAGGCAGCTGCTTTTTTGCCTTGATAGACCAAAATACTGTGACGTACCTGGATACAGGCTGCAACCCGGTCATCCTGGATCATGCAGAACATGTTGTCAGGGTCATAAATTGTCTTCATCCATGCCTGGATCTGGGCTGAGCTCATCTGGATCATGGATTGCGACAACAAATAGGTGATTTCTTTTCTATACGGATGGCTGTTAGATACGATCATTGTACTTCATCCTCTTCATATTCTTCCGTATATTCTGCGTCGATCACATTCGGATCGTTGGAGGCGGAATTCAGCGGATCATAATAAGTTTGATGATACGTTGGCTCCGGGTTCTCGCTGGTATTCTGGTGCCCGTACAGATACCGGCGGATTACCATGAATATATACAGGATCGCAAAAACCGGTGCCAATACCGGCATTAAATAGATTAAAAGGGCTCCTATTATAAAGAACAGGAGAAGAAGAATAAATAAATCCATGTTTATGTCCTTTCTATGGGTAGTTCAATGCATTTATCTTGAAGACGCTTTGGATAGATCGTTCCGTTGGTTACTTCCTGGATGGCATTTGTGATGTCAGAAGGTACCGCATACTGATAAGTCACGAATTCTCCGTAGTCTTTATCGATGATTTCTATATTCTGCATGCGGAAAAAAGCATCCAGCTTTCCAATCAGATCATAAGGAAACATGATCTCGTAGATCTGAACCGTAGTTGTCTGTGTTAATACCGCATGACGCAAGGCTTCCTGTACACTGTTGCTATAAGCACGCACCAGCCCTCCGGTTCCTAATTTGATGCCGCCAAAATAGCGAACGACCACAACGAGGATATCTTCCATCTTTTCGTGCATCAGCACATCCAG
The DNA here is from genome assembly GCA_002394635.1 of Faecalitalea sp. UBA4312. Classification (GTDB taxonomy): domain Bacteria; phylum Bacillota_I; class Bacilli_A; order Erysipelotrichales; family Erysipelotrichaceae; genus UBA4312. The sequence goes on along the minus strand of DGUK01000026.1, from coordinate 64,327 downwards.
CATGGGATGGCCGGCAGTTCCGGCTGGTTCGCCGTCATCGTTGGAACGTACGATATGACCAATGATCATCGCCGTGCAATAATGACGAGCTGTCGGATGTTCTTTTTTTATTTTTTTTATAAACTCCCTGGCATCCTGTTCCTGGCTCGTACGATGTAAATACGTAATGAAACGGCTCTTTTTTATTTCCAGGGAATGGGTACAGTCTTGTTGGATCCTTGGCATGTCTCAATCGTATCGGATTTTGAAATGGATTTCAAGACGGAAACCGATTCGATAGAATCCCGTTCCGATTCTATAATAATGATTATAGAATCAATCCCGACCCTTGAAGTTCGTACGAGGAGAAATACTATGAAAATCTGTTGTCCGGTCACAGGTTATGATGCTCGTGCTATTTGAGCAAAAGTAGGTATCGGGCAATGAGAGGAGGATAAAGTAAATGACTAGTATCGATGAAATCGTAAACGTAAATGAAATCGTATTAATACTTTTCGGCAGTGAAAGCTGTCCTCCTTGTCATGTCGTTTGGCAAAAGCTGCAGGAAATGGAACTGTCGGATAAGGTCTATATATCTGTTGATGAGCATCCTCGACTGGCTGCTCAGGCCGGCGTATTGAGCGTACCGACCATCCATCTGTACGTGAATGGAAAAATCGCATGGGAAAAAAGTGGAACGTTTGGACTGAATGAGGTGATAAATCGAATAAAAAGACTGCAAAACATCATAAAATGATCTTTATGTCTCTTTTTTTTGAATAAAAGTTCAAAGTTTTGTTAAAACAAGGTAAAATATAAACGAATATATACGGTAAAAAAAAAGAAAGGTGTTTATAATATGAAAAAAATAATTGCGGCTATCCTAGCTGTTTTTACTGTCTTGAGCTTTAATCTGTCCGGGGTCGTTCCGATGATTGGTTCATCTCTTGTTTATGCCAGAGAAGACAAAAACGGTTTTGATGAAAACACAAATGAAATCATAACGTTTGGCGGTATGGCCATTCAAATTCCTACATATTTTGAAAAGGGGGATAACTCTTCCGATGACACTTTATACTACTATGCAGAAACAGGAGAATCTGTTGTGATGTTGATGTTGGCGGAGGAAAAGGCACCGTCATCCATCCAGAAAGATTTCGGTAAGTATAAAGAGCAGATCAAGGACGATTTTATTTCCGGTATGGGTGCAGATGTATCCGTGCAGGATGAAATCGATCTGACGATTGCCGGTTATGAAGCCTATGGAATCCTGGCAACCGGTGAAATCGAAGATATGTCTGTTACATTCGAAGTCATCTTCGTTTACAATGCCGATACCAAGCAGATCGTATGTTTCTGCTTAGGAGAAAGTGACAATGCCGTGTATGAATATGACGGAGACTTCGAAAAAATCTGTAAGACTTCGGAAAGCTTAAGTGATACAGCCGATACTAAGGATACAAAAACGAACAAAGATGATTCCAAAAAAGAGTCAAAGAAGAGCTCTGATAAATCCGGAAAGGCGAAATGGGAAGTTGGCAAGGCGAATGTGGCATCATGGCAGGACAGCATCGATTCTATCTGGGTACAGATCATTGTTCCGGTTGAAAATACAGGAGAAGGCAATCTGTATTTAGAAGATGCGACCATGGATCTGGAAAACAAAGATGGCGAACTTGTAGACAGTGTGACATATGTAAGCGCCTATCCACAAATCGTTAAGCCGGGAGAAACAGCTTATTACTACGAAGAGACCATCCTGGATACTGATGAATTAGAAGATCTGACAGTCGTCCCGCATATTAATGTAAAAGAAGCGACGGTGGATTGTGTACGTTATAAGACTTCGGATGTAAAGGTCAAAGATAAGTCTTATGGTGGAATCTCCGTCACCGGTCGTGTGGAAAACAATTCGAAAAAGGATAGTGATTTTACCAATGTTGTTATCCTTATGTACAATAAGAAAGGGCAGATGATTGCCAGCTGCTATACAATCTTGTCCGATACACTAAAAAGCGGAGAAAAGATTGGATTCTCTATGAATTCCGTAGCTATTCCGAAAGACATTACCGCAAAGGATGTGGATCATTACGACATTTATGCATATCCTTCGCAATACCAGTTTGATTGATAAATACATCACCGAACAACATAATCATAAAACCGGATTTCCTATTTGGAAAACCGGTTTTTTTATGTCAATAAAAAGAAAATTCGAAAGGTCATATATGTTAAATTTGGGTATTGGAATGCTTTTTTTGGGTATTAACAGTCCATTGAAAAAAGTATATTAAAAATAACTATGGCCATATATTAATTCTATTCACAATAAATGATGGGTATTTTTTCAAGAAACGGAAAGGAAAGGAAATGAAAGACATGAAAAAATGGGCCTCTGCTTCAGCGTTAGGCTCAGCTTTTGCGTTGATGGTCGTTCCCAATATCATTCACGCAGAAGAAATGGATGAGGCACCTGTGACGAATGTAGCGGTTGAGGAAACAATGGAACCGGTCACAGAGAATTCTGCACCAATTGAAAGTAATGATTTAGTGGGATCCGATCGTCAGACGGAAGTAGAAAACACAACAGATTTTAATAATATAGGAATTGCTGAATTCAACGTCAATGAAGAAGAAAGCAGTATCACTATCGGAAACAGCGGTGGTGATCATTTTGCAATGTACAATGGGCTCGAAGAGAAGACAAACGATTTTGTCCTGGAGGCGGATCTACGTTTTGAACCGACAAATAATAACGGGAATAACAGTGCGGGTCTGGTGTTCGGAACTTCTTCTAAAACACATCCAGGAACATATTGGTATGCGGCGAATGTCGATTATTCACGAATGGATCGTCCGGATCTTTTCCGGGTATTTGGTGCCGGACATGATATCATCACAACACAGGGAAGTATCCGCGATATTGATCTGAATCAGCCGCTTCATCTGAAGCTGGATGTTTCTGCTGACGGTACCTTGGTGTATTCTTTCGGTAACAGTGGATCGCATTTGTATACGATGTCTACTGTTATCAGTAACTGGCAAGGAGGCTATGTCGGGTTGCTGTCGTTTGTATCCGAAGCCACCTTCTACAATATTCACTTTATCGATCGTATGGATCACAGTCAGGTGATCGGGCCATCCGGCCAGGATCTTCCGTTAGGCCCGGAATATCATACGAATCTGGAAGATACGAAGTATGTCGGTGGCAGCTGGGTCATCGATGATACCGGTCTTCATAGCGATGCACGGGATGTCGGAGATACATTTGTATATTCCGGCGTACAGGGACAGGATTTTGTATATAGTACAGACATCACCTTCCATTCTCCACAAGGAGCGGCCGGCCTGCTGTTTCGAAGCAATAACGATCCGTCTGGAAAGGAAGCGTATGCGATCAATATTGACGGAGGCAGCCATCGGGTAAAGCTGTGGCGGTGGTTTGACAATGATGCATTGCAGCTGATTGATGAAAAAGAGGTGGCCGCCAAGGATACCTATACCTTAAAGGTCGTCGCTATCGGATCCTGGATCCAGTATTATGTGGACGATGTGCTGGTGGCCAGTCTAGGGGACTATACTCTGCAAAGGGATGACCGTGGACAACCGACTTATATCGATGCTGGATTGTTTGGATTACTGAACTGGAACGGTGATGTTTCTTTCCAGAATACGTACTATCAGACAATTGACGAGTTCTTCAATCCGGTCGTTACGGATGTATCCGTAAAGGCCAATCAAGGACAGGCAGAACCGGCTTCCCAGTGGAATCCGACGGAGCCGATCCGGATCCAGTATGTCAATAATGACGTGGAAACTATTTCAATCCATGCACAGACATGGAATCCGGATGCTAAAATCACCGTCTATGACAGTAACGGTGATCGGATCGAGAATATTCAAGCGATTCCGGTACAGACAGGGATCAACTGGTTCCAGATTGTCAGCACCCTGATATCAGATACAGGGCAGCAGGTAAGTGCATCGTATCGGATCAATGTACATAAATTTCAACCGGATGCGGTTTATGGAAACGAAAAGTATCGGGATCAATATCATTACTCCGTGAAAGAAGGATGGGCCAATGATCCCAACGGCATGGTATATTATAACGGAACGTATCACTTCTTCTATCAATTCTATGATGATACCCGATGGGGACCGATGCATTGGGCACATGCGACAAGCACGGATCTGATCCACTGGACCGATCAGCCGATCGCTTTCTATCCGGATGCTAATGGAACGATGTTTTCAGGATGTATAGTTGTTGATGATAAAAACACTTCGGGCTTGTTTGAGACAGGCCAAGGCGGATTGGTTGCGCTGATCACGTGTGATGGGAACGGGCAGCGGATCAAACTGGCTTACAGCACAGATGAAGGTAGAACATGGAATAAAGTTGAGGAAATTGCAGCCGACTGGTACTATGATCCATTAATGGACAGCGCCTTCCGGGATCCAAAGGTATTCCGCTGGGCTGACCAATGGTTTATGGTGATTGCCGGAGGACCATTACGAATTTATTCCAGTCCGGATCTGAGAAACTGGAAACTGGAGACGGCATATCCTTCATTGCATACAGAATGTCCGGATTTGTATCCGATCCAGACAGACAAAGGTATTAAATGGGTCTTGTCCAGAGGTGGACGAACCTATAAGGTAGGCGACTTTACCAATGATACCGGATCCTGGAGATTTGTACCTGATACTTATTATGAAAATTATGATGGTATTATGAATTTCGGAAAGGATTCCTATGCGGCCATGACCTTCTATGTTCATGATTTTGGCACTCCGCAAAATCCAACACTACCGGATATTATCGAAATCAACTGGATGAATACATGGGATGATTATTGTAATTTGGTGGCAGATACGCTGGGTCAGGCTTTTAACGGTACATTTAATTTGCCGTTAAAGGTAGGATTGATCGAAGATGGAAATGGTAACTGGTTACTCACACAAACCCCGGTCGAACAGTTGGAAACCATCCGTGAGAATAAATTGGTGAATCTGCAGAAAACAGAGGTCACAGAATCCAATAATCTGCTGGATGACATAAAGAGCGATACCTATGAAATTATCGCTACGTTCTATCCGGGAGAAGGGACTACGCAGTTTGGTTTTAAACTTCGAAAAAGCACACAGAGTACAGCTGAAAATACCGGTGGAGGTCGAAGAAAGCTTCGGGCTGCCCGCCAGGAACAGGAAACATTGATTTATTATGATATGGCAACAGGGCGGCTTTATATCGACCGTTCTCGATCTGGTGTGATCCTTTCCAACCGTTTTGCCGAGGTGGATAGCCAAGTGGTCACACGAAATGCGGATGGCTCTCTGACACTTCGCATTTTTGTTGATCGTGCCAGCGTAGAAGTATTTACCGGGGACTATACAGCAGCAGGGGCTAACCAGATCTTCCCGGATCCGGGCAGTCTGTATGCCAGCGTATATGCATTAGGAGATCCGGTGATTGCCGATATTGAAGTATATTCTTTGAAACGGACGATATTTATAGAAAAACAAGAAGGCCCTGCTATCGAAGATCCATCCGAGCAAACAGATACTATCACTAAAGAGCATCAAGGATCTATCATGGAGCAAGGATCGATCATGGATGAAAAAGAAATAAAGCCACTGCAACCTAGGCAAAATGGCAGTGTCAACACTGGAGCCGGTTCCATGGCCGGTATACATCTTGGCGCATTCTTTACATCGCTTGTGGGATTCTTCTTTGTCGGAAAACGCAGGAAATAACAGACCAAATGACAGCACCCTCTTTACCTTTATGGTAAGGAGGGTTTTATTGATGGATATAAGCAGGGGGAATGGACTGACTTAACCACGTTGTATCATTTCCATAAAAAAACGAGATTCCGTTCTGGTATGCTTTTTGTGCTTCAATGACCAGGATCACGGGATGCTGACAATGACGGCGACCAACTTGTTCGGCTGTTTTTCTGTCTTCGGATAAATGAACATACTGTCGGTTCATTGGCAGAAGTCCTTTTTCACGGATTGCCTGTAGTACCTCAGGAGAAGTTCCGTGGTAGAGAAGGACCGGTGGTTGTTTTACGGCCTTTATCACTTTCGATGGCAAAGAATGGCCATATAAGGCACGGATTTTGTCATCCTGGATCGCAAAACGTTGTTTTTCTGAATTTTCAATCAGATAAACAATGTCTTCGTGTGTAATGCTTCTTCCAAAAGAGTATTTTTGATTCAACCCTTTTAATAGTTCGTTTTCGTCCGCAAAACCGTATGCGTCCAGTGTAATTCCGATGGCTTCCGGATGATGGCGCAGTATGTATGAAATTTTTTTACTGAGGCGGATATAATTGATTTTCATAAAATTGTTTTAGCGGCGGAAACCCACTCTTCTTGAAGGGCGGGAGGAGCCACTTTCCCCTTTCTCAGCCTTGCTTGGCTATACATTTCAACGGTCGCTGAGGATGCTTCTCCAATGATGCAGGCAAAGTATCCGTCAGACCAGAAATCGTGTTTTTCAGTAGTATTTGGATAGATACATTTTGTAACGAACCCCATAGATAGTACGTCGTCTGCTTTTTAAGGACACTGATGATGTCACAGATACGTTTCGTCGGAAGTATGTGAATGTGATTTGCTGTGCAGGATATTCTATGGCGCCTCAGCATATCTGAGCTGTCAGCGTCCTGTGATGTAACATCAGAAAGAGCTTGTAACAAAGGTAGCAGACCATAGGTCGTTAGCACTGCTGGATAGTTATAAGCCCGTTCACTTTAGTGTGTAGTTGATGGAATCAGTATACCATAGGGAACCTCTCCATTTTATGGTTGAAACTGAAATTGGGAAATTATACAATTTTAAAGAGAAATCAGGGAGAGAAAAATCATGAAATTAACTAAGCAGGAACGGAGCTTCGTACTTTATGATGTGGGAAACTCGGCATTTACTTTGTTGTGTACGACGATTTTACCGATTTATTTCAATTATTTAGCATCGAATGAAGGTCTATCCAGTGTCGACTATCTGGCCTACTGGGGATATGCTGCTTCCATATGTACGATTGTAGTGGCAGTGGCCGGACCAATTATGGGTACTTTATCAGATACCAAAGGATTTAAGAAACCGATTTTCATGGCATCTTTGGCTGTAGGGGCCATCGGATGTATTTTAATGGGTTTAGCCAAGGAATGGGTTATATTCCTGGTCATCTTTATTATTGCTAAGATTGGTTATCAGATGAGTCTGATCTTTTATGATTCCATGCTACCGGATATTACCAGCGAAGAACGTATGGACTATGTATCTACGCAAGGGTATGCGTGGGGATATATCGGAAGCTGCGTACCATTTATTCTCTGCTTGATTATTGTGCTGAATTCTGACAAGTTCGGATTGAGCATGGGAACCGCTATGATGATCTCCTTTGTGATCATTGCTGTATGGTGGGTCGGCGCGACATTGCCGTTGTTGAAAACCTATAAACAGAAACATTATGTAGAAAAACCGGAGCATGTTGTCAAAGAGAGTTTTGGGCGGATTGGTCATACCTTAAAAAATGCAAGGCAGCATAAAAGAGCTTTCTTATTTTTGCTGGCTTTCTTCTTCTATATCGACGGTGTATATACCATCATCGACATGGCGACAGCGTATGGTACGGCCTTGGGACTGAGCTCTACTAGTTTGCTGCTGGCATTGCTGGTGACACAGTTTGTCGCTTTTCCTTTTGCTATCCTGTTTGGAAGGCTGTCCTCTAAATTTGATTCTGCCCGGTTGATTACCGTCTGTATTCTAGCTTATCTGGGCATTACGATCTTTGCGATGTTCTTGGTTTCCCAGATCCAGTTCTGGATCCTGGCTATTCTGGTAGGTATGTTCCAGGGGGGAATTCAAGCCTTATCCCGGTCATACTTCACAAAAATCATTCCGGCCAATATGTCTGGAGAATTCTTCGGTTTGATGGATATCTGTGGAAAGGGAGCCAGCTTTGTGGGAACGACACTGGTGGGTATCGTTTCGCAAATGACCAACAGCGTTAATCTGGGGGTTGGTGTCCTGACCTTGATGTTTATCATCGGCTTGTTCCTGTTTACTAAGGTCAACCGTATGACAGATTAAAAGAAACAACCAGTATACATGTATGTATGCTGGTTTTTTTGACCTTGATCGACGGAGAGGGTGATTACTTTGGCAAATGAATTGATTTCAAAGCGGAATGGTGCTATTATATTTCTAATTGATAGAGGCGCGAAAACGATGAAGTCTTATAGAGTCGGCAGACGTTGGATATAAGACGGAGGCAATTTCGCCGAACTGTTTAAAAAGGCATTTTTAAGCGGTGGGTCGGCAAAGAATATTTGTCGGACTGTCTACGTAAGTAGGAGTGCTATCTTATTGATGGATTTTTCATTTGTTTGTCAGTAGGATTGTATTCTACTGACATTTTTATTAGATAAGGGGTGAGTCTATGGAAAAAGTATTAAGAATCCAGAATGTGCCGGTCACAAAGCTGGCAGAAGAATATGGGACGCCTTTGTATGTATATGACGAAAACGCAATTCGTCAGAAATTAAAGGATTATAAATCGTTATTTACATCAGAGTTATTTGATACGGAGGTTTTATATGCATCCAAAGCATTCTGTATCAAAGAGATGGTAAAACTGGTCAATGAATATGGATTATCGCTGGATGTAGTGTCGGGTGGAGAAATCTATACGGCTTTGGCTGCCGGTTTTGATCCGGACAGAATGTATTTTAACGGGAATAATAAATCGGTGCCGGAAATGGATTATGCCATTTCTTCGAAAGTAAAAACGTTCTTTGTGGATAATATTATGGAAGCCAGATATCTGGTAGAGCGAATGAAAAACGAAGATCATCAACTGCATATTATCCTGCGTGTTAATCCGGGTGTGGATGCCCATACGCATAAGTTCATTGTAACAGCGAATGTGGATTCAAAATTCGGCATTGCGATTGGATTGAAAGATGAGATCGCACAGCTGATCCGGTTGTTTGATGAAAGTGAAAACATTGTATTTGATGGATTTCAAGCACATATCGGTTCCCAGATCTTTGATAAAAATGCATTCGTGGCCGAGATTAAAACGATGACAAAGTTTATGTACGAGCTACAGACAGAGTATGGAATCCAGGCAAAGACGCTGGATCTGGGGGGAGGCTTTGCGGCTGTATATACAGAAGAGGATACACCAATCCCATTACCTGTTGTCTGTGATACGATCATCTCCACATGTCAGGCTATGAAGGAAAAATACAATCTCCCACTGGAAAGAGTGATGATCGAACCGGGACGCAGCATTGTGGCCGAAGCCGGAAGTACATTATATACGGTAGGATTTCAGAAGACCACCTTACATAAAAAATATGTGTTTGTCGATGGAGGTATGTCCGATAACATTCGGCCGGCATTGTATGAAGCAAAATACAGCTGTGATATTGCCAACCGAATGGACGAAGATAAAACGGAGAAGGTATGCGTAGCCGGCAAGCTTTGTGAATCCGGGGATATTCTGGTTCAACAAGCCATGCTTCCAAAATGTGAACCTGGCGATCTGTTGATTACGTATACAACGGGGGCCTATGGCTTTACCATGTCCAGCCACTACAATCGTATAGGCCGGCCGGCTGTTGTCTTTGTCAAAGACGGACAAAGTCGTCTGGTAGTAAAAAGAGATACTTATGAAGATCTGATCAAACAAGACCTGTAAAAAAGAAAAGAGGAGAATAACATGATTAAAGGATCAATCGTAGCTTTAGTTACACCATTTAATGAAGATGGAAGCGTCAATTTTGAAGCATTGACTAATTTGCTGGAATTCCAAATTTCAAACGATACCGATGGAATCCTTGTTTTGGGAACAACGGGAGAGAGTTCCACAATGACACATGAAGAGGATGACTCTGTCGTTGAACACACCATGAAAGTTGTCAATGGACGTGTTCCTGTGATTGCCGGATCGGGATCCAATGATACCCAGACAGCCATTGAAAAGAGCTTGAAATATGAAAGAATGGGAGTTGATGCGTTGCTGCTGATTACTCCATACTACAATAAGGCCAACGAAGAAGGTATGATCCGACACTTCCTGGCAGTCGCTGATCGAGTTCATACACCGATCATCATCTACAATGTACCGGGACGTACCGGCTGTTCTTTGAGCCTGCATGCCGTAGAAGTATTATCAAAACATAAGAATATTGTAGGAATTAAGGAGGCCAGCGGAAATATCAGCTATGCTGCTAATGTGGCCAAACTGCTGAATGATGATTTTGTGATGTATAGTGGCAATGACGATATGGTTGTGCCGATCCTTTCCTTAGGGGGCAGTGGTGTCATCAGTGTATTTGCCAATACAAATCCAAAAGAGTGTCACGAAATGGTTACTTCCTATTTAAACGGTGATACGAAAAAAGCCTTGGATATTCAGCTGAAATATCTGGATTATATTCATTCGTTATTCTATGAAGTAAATCCGATCCCAGTAAAGGCAGCCTTGAATTTAATGGGTATGCATGCTGGTACTCTGCGGTTACCTTTGTATGAGATGAGTGAGGCAAATAAAGCGAAAATGAAAGCCGAAATGGAAAAGGTGGGACTTTTATGAGAGTGCTGATTGGCGGCCAAGGCCGTATGGGCTCTTTGATCAAAGAGACGGCGGAAGCCAAAGGACATACTGTATTGGCTAATGTGGATGCCAGCAATCTGAGTGTGTTGGAAGGGCTGGAACCGGCTGATGTAGTACTGGATTTCAGTCATCGTGATAATCTGGACTGGATCCTTGATTATGTCGAGAAAACAGATTGTGCACTGGTTTACGGAACGACAGGTCTGGATGAAGCACAGAAGCAGAAACTGACAGATCTTTCCAAACAGCATCGTGTTTTCTATAGTGCCAATTTTTCCTATGGGGTGACAGTGCTGACAGAATTGTTGAAAATGGTGACGCCTTTGCTGGAAGATTCCTTTGATATGGAATTGGTGGAGACACATCATAATCAAAAGGCGGATGCTCCTAGTGGAACAGCTAAGGCACTATTGGAAGCGATGGATCCAAACGATACCTATAAGAAGGTATATGGTCGTGAAGGGTTGATTGGGGCACGTCAGAAGGAAATCGGGGTACATGCCCTGCGCGGTGGAACTGAAGCCGGCGAACATACGGTACATTTCTTCGGGGATAACGAAAGCATTACCATTACGCATCATGCGACCAATCGTCAAATTTTTGTGAACGGTGCGATCCGTGCTGCAGAATTTGTTGTTAACCAACCGGTCGGTATGTACAATATGAAAAGTTTATTATAGAAAAGATATACACAAAAAGGAGGAGGATGAGACTATGACAAGAATTGGAATTATTGGTTATGGAAATTTGGGTCGTGGTGTGGAATGCGCTGTATCCGCTGCGCCGGATATGGAACTTGTTGCTGTCTTTACACGTAGAGATCCGTCTACATTAAAAATTCATTGTAAAGATGTGCCTGTATGCAGCGTAGCTGACGTGGAACAATGGGTGGATAAAATTGACGTAATGATCATTTGTGGTGGAAGCGCCACCGATCTGCCAGTACAAACACCGGAATATGCGAAATACTTTAACGTAATTGACAGCTTTGATACCCACGCAAATATTCCTGCCCATTTTAAAAATGTCGATAAAGCAGCGAAAGACTCTGGTCATGTCGCTATGATTTCCGTAGGTTGGGATCCGGGATTGTTCTCCTTGAATCGTGTATATGCCAATGCAATCCTGCCAAATGGCAGCGACTACACATTCTGGGGAAAGGGTGTTTCCCAGGGGCATTCCGATGCCATCCGACGTATTGAAGGTGTCAAGAACGCAAAACAGTATACCATTCCCGTACAAGAGGCTCTGGATGCTGTACGCAGTGGCAGCCAGCCACAGCTTTCAGTCCGTCAGAAACATACCAGAGAATGTTTTGTGGTCTTAGAAGAAGGTGCTGATGCGGCCAAAGTGGAACAGGAAATTGTTACAATGCCGAACTACTTTGACGAATATGATACAACCGTACATTTTATTTCGGAAGAAGAATTCAATGCCAATCACCAGGGAATGGCTCATGGCGGCTTTGTATTCCGCAGTGGCACAACCGGCTGGAATCAGGAAAATAAACATATTATTGAATACAGTTTGAAGCTGGATTCAAATCCGGAATTTACAACAAGTGTACTGGTCGCTTATGCACGAGCTGTTAAACGTCTGTACGATGAGGGTGTAACCGGCTGTAAGACTGTCCTGGATATACCACCAGCTTACTTAAGTACAATGTCTGATGATGAATTACGCGCTCATTTATTATAAAGTAAGGAAACGTCAACTAGACATTATTTTAATGATAATTATTTAAAAATAAAACATGAAGCAATCGAAGTGTTGCTTCATGTTTTTTATTCCAACCATCCACGAATCAGAAAACGAACCACATATAACTGTTCATCATCCAGCTTTTTAAGATTTTGACAAATGTCTTCGACTTCTTTCGGACACGAATTCTGATATTGAAAGTATTGCTCCGGTGTAATCTGCAGGTATTGACAGATATTAAAGAAGCTGGTCATTGTCGGCATTGATTTTCCTGATTCAATGTCATTGATGTATCCTGCGTTAAAGCCTATTGTTGTACTCATATCACGGGCAGAAACCCCTTTTTTCATACGAAGCTCAACAAGGCGTTCAATAAACTGTTTTTCCATCATACTTATAAAACCTTATCTATATTTTAAAGGATTTCGATTATGGCTATAACGGAATGTAACAGATATAAATTTTGATATAACGGAAATAAACCGATATAATTGAAAAAAGAAATAGTAAAAGGAGATTTCAATGACATCGACAAAGTATCATCGATTTTTGATCGGAAATGATTATTTTGAATATACACCATCGGATCTGGACCCAAATTCTAAAAATCCTGTATATCAAAAACGACGGTTGCTGATTGAAAAAGGTCTGCAGGCAATGGGACGGGATAAGCCGGAGGCCTTTTTATGTGTCGTGCCTTCTATTCGGGAAATCGAAAAGAGGATGTGGATGGATCATCTTCACAGAACACCGTATAAAAAGCGGAGCATGAGCAAGAATCAGGAAAGCTATGTCTGCACGAATTGCGGTAAAGTGTTTCCGCTCTACCACGAAGCTTGTCCATATTGTTTTGAGACTACGATTCGATATGCGCATATATATTATGTACAGGGGCAATGTTATGATCAAAAAGCCCGGGCATACCAGAAGATCAACCTGGAATCAAAAGCCATCACTTGTTATCGGAAGGCGTTACGGACATATGACAAGATAGATCCTTTCTATCAGGATCTGTATAAAAAAAGCCGGCAAAAGGTGGTGGCAGATTATATACAGCTTGTGAAGCTGGGCATGGACGAGTACTGGAATATCCTGAATGAAAAAATGGAACAAGTTCCTTATTCTTTTTCATTGTGTCGGGATTATCTGGCTCTGTGCATGAAAAAAGGGGTGCCGGCTGCATCATTGGCTCCCTGGATCCTGAAATTGAAACCGGATAAGGTTTCGACAGCAGAATGGATCCGTCTTTATGTGCGATGTATCCGATATTATAATGAAAAAAACGAAGACAATGCCTGGATCATAGAACGATTGCTCCAATTATTAAAGGAAAAGTGAACATTTTTATTGACAGTTCAAATAAATTTAGTAAAATATAATTGAACAAAATATAAAAGGAGGAGTCAATTATGAGTTTCTATGAATATACAGTGAAAAAACCATCTGGTGAAGATGTTTCCATGAAAGAATTTGAAGGAAAGGTTGTATTAGTTGTCAATACAGCTACAGGTTGTGGCTTTACGCCTCAATACGAAGACCTGGAAAACATATATGAGGAATACCATGACAAAGGGTTAGAGATTATCGATGTGCCTTGCAATCAGTTTGCCGGACAGACACCGGGAACGGATGAAGAAATCCATCAGTTTTGTACATTAAAATACAATACACAGTTTCCACAGATGAAAAAGAGCGAAGTCAACGGGGACAATGCGCTGCCTTTGTTTGACTATTTAAAATCTCAAAAAGGATTTGAAGGGTTTGGCCGAGGACCGAAAGCATTGGCTATGAGTGCTATGCTCAAAAAGATAGATAAGAATTATAAAACGAATCCGGATATCAAATGGAATTTCACAAAATTTGTTGTGGATCGTTCTGGCAATGTAGTCGCTCGTTTTGAACCGACAGCGGATATGAAAGAAGTTAAGAACTGCATTGCTTCTCTGATCTAAAGGGGGCATACTATGCGTTATGATATTGCGATTATAGGGACTGGTCCTGCAGGACTGGAGGCGGCAATTACCGCCAAAGTAAGAAACAAGAGTATTGTGCTGTTTGGCAGCAGACAATTGTCCAATAAAATGCAGGTCGTGGATCATCCGATCAAAAATTATCTCGGTCTGCCGGAGGCAACCGGAAAAGAGATGGCACAAGCTTTTAATCGACAACTGGATGTGCTGGGAATCGAAATCACGGAGAAGAAAGTGACAACGGTGTATGCAATGGGAGATTTCTTTACATTGCAGCTCTCGGATAATAGTATGGTCGAGGCGGAAGCTGTGATTCTGGCCAGTGGTGTGGTGGCAGGAAAGCCATACCCCGGAGAAGAACAGTTTCTGGGACGAGGTGTAAGCTATTGTGCAACATGTGATGCGCCTTTGTATAAAGGAAAGGTAGTTGCATGTATCGGTGGTTCGAAAGAGGAGGAAGCGGAAGCAGATTTCCTGGGGGAAGTTTGCCAGAAAGTCTACTATTTCCCACTATATAAAGATAAACCGACCTTCACTCATGACAATGTAGAGGTGATTCATGAGCGTCCTGTAGAAATGATGGGTGGCATGAAGATCCAGACATTAAAAACTAATCAGAATACATACGATGTTGATTGTGTATTTATTTTGAGAGCAGCACAATTTCCGGGACAACTGGTACCGGGACTGGAAATTGAAGGGAACGCAGTCAAGGTGGATCTGCAGATGAAAACCAATTTACCGGGTCTGTTTGCAGCTGGTGATATCGCCGGCCAGCCATATCAGTATATTAAAGCAGCCGGACAAGGCAATGTAGCGGCTTTGAGTGCCGTTAATTATTTAGATCAAAAGAAAAGAGGATAAAACTATGGTAAAAATTATTCAGAACAACGATATGAGCGAAGCGCTCACAAAGAAGTATGCAGTCATCGATTTCTCAGCTGTATGGTGCGGTCCATGCAAGATGACAGCTCCGATCCTGGAAAAGCTTTCGGACGAGATGAGCGAAGTTGCTTTCTATAATTTAGACGTGGATGTAAACGATGAGCTGGCGATGCAGTTCGGTATCCAGAGCATTCCGACGATGGTTGTATTAAAAGAGGGAAAACCGGTGGCTCAGACAGTTGGTTTCCGTCCGGAGCCGGCTTTACGCAGCTGGATCGAACAAGCTGTCGCATAGCAGGTTAGAGAATATGATCTGCGATGAATTGAAACTGGATAACCAGCTATGTTTTCCTTTATACGCTGCAGCTCGTAAAGTGACAAATGTGTATACGCCGTATTTGAAAACGCTGGGGTTAACGTATACACAATACATTGTTTTTATGGTCCTGTGGGAACACGGAACCATGCGGGTAGGCGACTTATGCGAGAAGCTGTATCTAGATAGCGGCACCTTAACACCATTATTGAAGAAGATGGAAAAAAACGGTTATGTGAGCCGCTGCCGCAGCCAAGAAGACGAAAGAGTCACCGAGGTCAGCCTAACACAGAAAGGAATAGATCTACAGCAACAGGCAAAAAATATTCCAAATCAGGTTGGACAATGTATCGCCTTGGATCCGGAGGACGGAAAAGAATTATACCGGTTATTGTATAAAGTATTGGATATCTTACCGTAAAAAAGTGCTGAAAAAGCACTTTTTTTCTTCACATTGTTATCCCATAAGTTTCTGTTAAAATAGCGCTATGAATCATTTAGGAAAAAAGATCATGATTGGTCTGCTTACGATTTTTCTGGTGATTTCCGGTTGTTTGTGTATGCATTTCTATTATGAGTCCCATACCATAGCTACGGTCGTCATCGATGCGGGTCATGGCGGGTATGATCCCGGTTCCATTGGCGCAGATGGTACGATGGAAAAAGATGTGACATTGAAGCTGGCTAAACAGGTGGGAAAAACGCTGCATCGCATGGATCGTCGGATCAAGGTGGTGTATGTACGGGATGACGATGTGGTGGACTGGGCGGATAATGAAACAGATGACTTGATTGGTCGGGTCATCTTTGCCAATGAGCAGAAAGCAGACTATTATCTATCGATCCATCTGGATGCTTCAGAAAATCTTGAAGCGAGAGGATATAGCTTTTATATTCGTTCGGATGATGATATCAGCAGAGCCATCGCCTATCAGATCGAAGAAAACCTCAACCAGATCCATTGGTCACAAAGCAGAGGAATCAATCAAACGGATCAAGAACCATTATATGTGGTCAACAATCTGCAGGTTCCGTCAATGTTGATGGAAGTTGGTTTTATTACCAATTCGGAAGAATGCAGAAACATACAAAGAAACACTAGGATGCTGGCAAAGCAGATTGCAGCGGCGTATTATGATATCATTATAAAACAGACAGAAACGGAGTGATCCGTTTCTGTTTTGCTAAAGCGTGTTAAATATCAGGGATATCTTAAATCTACGTTTTTTGTGTCAGTGTTTCTTAATCTTTCATCTTTTTCCATATTGACAGGTAAGAACATAAAAAAAATTGCATTTTTGATTGATCACCACTTATCGACGGTATTGGCTGCGATGAGAGTTTGGTCTTGATACAAGAAAAGATCATTGTACCCAAGGAGGATAAAAATCCGTTGAAAACGGTAGAGTCTATATGGAATTGTTTGAAACACAATTTAAGAAGGCTTTAGATGAATAATGCTCGCGAATGGGGTATAATAAACCTGTTAAGATACAGGGGGAATGATCTATGCAGAGAATGAGCTTAAAACAATACAGTCAGTTTTCAGATGCCCGGACAAGAGCTTCTGTCGATCTGGCCAGACATATTCCGTTAACCAGTCCAAAGAGAATTATGGATATCGGATGTGGATTAGGAAATAGTACGGACGTTTTGAAAAAAAGATACCCAAATGCACATATTATTGGTGTGGATAATTCACGTGAAGTTTTGAATAAAGCCCGTGAGTATTATCCGGATCTGACATTCTGTTATTTAGATGTTACCAAAGATCTTGTTAGCATCAAACAGAAGTATGATCTTTTGTTTTCCAATACGGCTATTCAATGGATCCCAAATCATGCCCAGGTATTGCGAAATATGATCAACATCGTTAACGATGGGGGAGTCGTTGCCATTCAGACACCGATGCAGGCTGGCCATCCGATGCATGCGATCATTCAGAACGTGTGCCAGCGGGAACCGTGGAAAGAAAAACTGGAAGGGATCCGAACTTTCTATAGCTTAAAAGAAGAAGAATACTTTGATTTGTTAAGTGAACTGTCCAGTGACTTTACATATTGGTTTACTACATATTGCCATCGTATGCCGAACTATGAAAGTATCATGGAACTGTTGAAGGGAATCGGAATGTTCCCGTATCTTGAGAAATTGAATGAAGAAGAATCCAATCGGTTTGAATCCGAGATATTTGAAGAAGTCAAAAAATCATTCCCTGTGCAAAAAAATGGAGAGATTTTATTTCACTTTCCTCGACTGTTCTTGATTGCAGTAAAATAGGTTTATAGGACTTAATCGTATTGATTAGGTCCTATTTTTTACGGAATCAGCTAACAAACGAGAGGACCCAAAGACAGACATCAGTATCGGGATCAAAAAAATAATTGAGACCATGCGTATTTACTATAAAACAAATCGATTTACCTTTACATCTGCAAAGTGAAATGATAATATTATTAAGCAGGTTTTTGCCTGTTCTCTGTTTCTTGTAAAAAGAAACCAAAGTCCAAAGGGAGGTGTACAGCGATGAAAAAGTATGAGATCATGTACATTGTAAAATCAAATTTAGATGAAGAACAGTTCCAGACTGTGACAGACCGTCTGAACAATTCGATCATCCAGCATGGAGGTTCCATCGATTCTTTCGATGACTGGGGAATCCGAGATTTTGCATATGAAATCGATCACATGAAAAAAGGACATTATGCCGTTATGAACGTAACAGCCAACAATGAGGGTATTGCAGAATATCAGCGTATGGCTCGTATCAACAATAACATTGTCCGTGTCATGGTTAT
Organism: Faecalitalea sp. UBA4312; assembly: GCA_002394635.1. Taxonomy (GTDB): domain Bacteria; phylum Bacillota_I; class Bacilli_A; order Erysipelotrichales; family Erysipelotrichaceae; genus UBA4312. Next base: position 46,039 of record DGUK01000026.1, on the reverse strand, counting down.
TAAAACAGAAGAAGAGAAATAAACGGAGTGTTTTATGATCAATCGAGTAATTTTGGTAGGGCGTCTGACAAGAGAGCCTGAATTGAGAAAAACACAAAGTGGAGCCAGTGTGGTTTCCTACACATTGGCAGTAGGCCGTAGAAGTTCACAGCCGGGTCAGCCGGATGCCGACTTCATCAACTGTGTGGCATGGAATCGGACCGCAGAGCTGATGGCACAATATTTACATAAAGGTTCTTTGATTGGCGTAGAAGGTCGCATTCAGACCCGTAACTATGACAATCAACAGGGACAAAGGGTTTATGTCACAGAGGTTATCAGTGACAGTGTTCAATTCCTGGAACCAAAAAATGCACAACCGCAGCAAAATGCGTACGGACAGCAGCCGGCCAACAGTTATTCTGGCCAGTATAATTCATATAACGGACAGAATACATACAGCGCGCCGCAACAGTCCGAGACAAGTGAATTCGATTCATTTGATGTAAATGACACACTGGATATTGCCAGTGATGATTTACCATTCTAGAAAGGATAAAAAGATGGCTTTTAGAAAACAACGTATGGGTCGTAAAAAGATCTGTTATTTCACAAAGAATAAAATTAAATACATCGACTATAAAGATGTTGAATTATTAAAGCGTTTTATCAATGCCAACGGAAAGATCATTCCTAGACGTGTAACCGGTACACGTGCTAAATACCAGAGAATGTTAGCAGTCGCTATTAAGCGTGCTCGTCAAATGGCATTGTTACCATACGTAGTCGATTAATTCAGAGTAGAAACTGCGGTCTTACCGCAGTTTTTTTGCACTTTTGTCGGATTGTCTGAATCGGCTGACTTTTCATTTATGCGCAAATAGAGTAAAATATGCACATATGAACACACATCAATTAACGCGCGGAGCAATGGTCTGCGGTATATATGGTCTTTTATTGTTCGCAAACCAGCAGACAGCGCTGGCTATTGAAACCAGTGCTTCGTGGCTGTTTGCGTTTCCTATCCTGATCTATACAGCGACCAACGGTGCCCGGATCTCCAGCATTCCGGCGGTTGCGATGGCATTGATGACTCTTTTGTTTGGCACCTTTACTACATGGTTTTACAGCTGGTCAGCCATTTTGACTGGATATGTATATGGTGTGGGTATCTATCATCATTGGAAAAATATGGTCAATTTCTCTCTGGCTGCCTTGTTATCTATCATCGGCACCGGCATGACCGTCTATTTATGGGCGGGTATCTTTGGCTACGATCTAGCAACCGAGTTGTCCGTCTATATGCACTATTTGCCGGCTATTCGACTGAATGTGCTGATTTTTTTGTTTGTTCTTCTGATGGGTCTGCTGGAAGGATTGTGTATCCATCTGGTTGCCCTGATGATCTGTCTTCGTATGCGCATCCCGATTCCGGCCATTCGACCGGTTCGCAATATGCGTTCGCCACGGTGGGTTGGTTTTGCGTCATTGATCATTTGTCTCGTGTTCTTTTTATGCCAAAATATGGTAAAATTAAATACAAGAGCTACAGATATTTTACAGATCGTTGTTCTTGTAGATTGCATGGTGCTGGATTATCTGGGTGTTTTGTATTTTTTGTCAAAAGCCGCTCGAACCAAAAGAAGAAGTCTTGCATTTTTGGCAATCATGGGAGCATTTATCCCGGTTGTTAATTTAATATGGATTGTGATGGGAGAACTGGATTCCTTGTTACAGCTTCGCAATCGCATTGGATATGAGGAAGAATTATGAAGGGTTTAAGACGATGGAATATACTCATGGCAATAGCGTTTTTAGCTTCGGTTGTTTTTTGCGCTTATTTAGGCTGGCATGAACAATGGGCTATTTTAGCAGCCGTGATCTTGATTACGATATTGTCTCTGATCGCATTTATGGGACTCTGGAACGGGGCGCGGAAAAAGCGGATAGAAGCGGAAGTGGATATCACCCGGTTTCTGGGCCGTGATGCTAAAGATGCATTGAATTTCGGAAATATCGGTCTGTTGACTTACGATGATGAGTATAATGTCACATGGACGTCTGAATTTTTTAAAGAAAGAAATATTGATATAGTCAATAAACGTGTCACATCCTGGATCCGTGAAATACGAACCTTATTTGAAGAGGAAGTGGATTACGTTATTGGATATAATAATTCAGCTGCGTATGAGATTACCCGCAAGGAAGATTCCAACGTGCTTTTTGTACGGGACGTAACGGAATATGAGCGTCTGCGGCGACACAGTCGGGAAAATAGTGTTGTAGTGGGCATGATGGTTCTCGATAATTATATGGAGTACCAGGCGTATGAAAATGAAGAGATCATGGCGGCAATCAATGTCAATCTGCGCTCAGCCTTGATCAACTGGGCTAAAGAAAGAGGAATGTTGATCCGGCGTCTTCGTTCGGACCGCTTTTTTCTAGTGTTAAATACAGAAATATTTGATAAAGCCAGACAAGAGGATTTTTCTATCCTGCAGACAATAAAGAATCATGCCAAACAGATGGATATTTCCATCACTTTAAGCATGGCATTTGCGTATGGAACCAATAACTATGCACAGCTGGATGCGATGGTCAACCAGCTGATCGAACTGGCACAAAGCCGTGGTGGTGATCAGGTGGCATTCCGGCATGTAGATGGGACCATTCAGTATGTCGGTGGAAACAGCGAGAGCAGTTCCCAACGCTCCAAGGTGCGGGTACATACCATGGCACAATCCATTCAGGGAGCTATGCTGGAAGCAGGAAATATTTTTATTGCAGGCCATGTGGACAGTGATTTTGACTGTATGGGATCTGCACTCGGGATTTCCAGCTGGGTAAAATCCATCGGCAAGACAGCGAATATCGTTTTGAAGGATGTGCCAAGAGATGTCCAGCTGCAGAATGCGATGGATTACTATCGGAAAAATTTGGTCAACCGGCATCATTTTATCTCGCCGGAACAAGCCGACGCTATGATCGATCCGAAAAGTGATCTTTTGATCATGGTCGACCATGGGGTGCCTGCTATATCCAGTGCCAGCGCATTTATATCGCGATGTCGTAAGATCATTGTGATCGACCATCATCGAAGAGGTGCAAATTTTGTTCCCAATCCGATGCTGGCGTATGTGGAAAGCACATCCAGTTCGGCTTGCGAGCTGATTACGGAAATGTTGGAAACCATCCCGAATCATGTCCCGATCTATGAGCCGGAAGCAACAATAATGTATCTGGGGATCCTTGTTGATACCAACCGATTTAAAATGCACACCGACGCTCGTACCTTTGGCGCGGCTTCGACCTTGCGCGTATGGGGAGCTAATGCTGCCTTTGCGGAAAAGGCCTTGTGTGTGGACTACAGTGAATTCAGCACCAAAAATCGTCTGATCCAGGAAGCCATTCCATATTTTGGACGCTTTATGGTTGCTTGTATAGAAGATGAGAGCGTGGACAAGACCATGCTGGCTAAAATCGCGCAGTCTTTACTGACGATCCAGGGCTGTGTGGCCTCCTTTGTGATTGCCCGTCTGAACGGCAGCCGGCAGGTAACTGCTGTCAGTGCCCGAAGCGACGGCACATTCAATGTGCAGAAGATCATGGAAGGATTACAGGGAGGTGGCCATTTCAGTGCAGCTGCGGTGGAAAGAGAAGATCTTACGCCAGAGGAGCTGAAGGCTGTCTTGTTGCAGAAACTGAAGGAGGAAACATATGAAAATAATCTTACTTAAAGATGTCCGTAAAGTTGGAAAAAAAGATGAGGTTAAGGAGGTTAGCGATGGCTATGCCCGTAACTTTCTGATCAAGAACGGATACGCTGTTGCGTATACGGAGGGATCGAAAAAAGTGTTGAACCGACAGATGGAAGAAAAACAGAAAAGAGAAGATGAGTTAAAAGAAGAAGCACTGGAAATCAAAAAACTGTTGGAGGAGACTCCGGTCGAGTTTTATTTGAACACAGGAAAAGAAGGACAGGTCTTCGGTTCGGTTTCGTCCAAAAATATTGTGTCTGAGCTGGCCAAAAAAGATATTAAGATTGAAAAACGTAAGGTTTTGCTGGAACAACCCATCACTTCCTTGGGAACGACCCGTGTGAAAGTGGACCTGTATAAAAATCAGGTTATCGGAGAAATTATTGTAAGAGTACGCGAGAAAGGATAAGTCATGCCAAGAGAATTACCGAATAGCCAGAATCTGGAAAGTGCGGTACTTGGAGCATTAATGGTATTCCCGAATGTGATGGCGGATTGTCAGGATCTGGATCTGACGGCAGAAGAGTTCTATCTTCCGGCTCATCAGCGCCTGTTTGAATGTATGACGGAAATCCAGGAATCCTCTATGCCGATCGATCAGATGACAGTCATCTCACGGTTAAAAGACAAGCAGCAGCTGGATAGCGCCGGAGGAACGGATTATATATTAGGGCTTGCGGATGCAGCTATCAGTCCAGCCATGGTGCACTCCTATATTGAGGAAATCAAAAATAAAGCGCAGCTCCGCCGCTTGATCTATACAGCAGATCAGATTGCCAGTCGAAGCTACCAGGAGAGCGAAGATATTGATACCCTATTAGATGAAGCCGAGCGTTCCATTATGGAAGTGACGCGAAATCGTCGTGGTTCTGAATTTGAATCGAGCCGGGAGATTTCGATACGGGTCATCGAACAGCTGAATGAATTACGGAATCACAGAGGAGTGACCGGCATAAAAACCGGCTACTCTGCACTGGATACGATCACCAATGGATTTCAGCGTGGGGATATGATCATTTTGGCAGCACGTCCGGCAATGGGAAAAAGTGCCCTGGCGTTGAACTTTGTCAATCAGGTGGCTAAGCGGAATGATGGCTGTGTTGCCTTGTTTTCCCTGGAAATGCCGGCTGACTCATTAATGAAACGTCTGATGAGCTGTGAAAGTCGGATCCAGTCAGATAAACTGCGTAATGGCAAGCTGAGCGATGCGGACATGTCCAAGCTGAATGAAGCGGCTTCTCGACTATCAGAACGTATGATCTTCATCGATGATACAAGCAGTATCCGGGTATCTCAGATCTTTTCCAAATGCCGTAAATTGAAAAGCGAGTATGGAACATTGTCTTTGGTCGTTATTGACTATCTGCAGTTAATTACTGGAACTCGAGCGGATTCCCGGCAGCAGGAAGTATCAGATATCTCCCGAAATCTAAAAATCCTTGCCAAGGAAATGAACTGTCCGGTCATTGCGCTGTCACAGTTGTCCCGAAGAGTAGAGGAGCGCCAGGATCACGAACCGCAGTTATCGGATTTACGTGAGTCCGGTTCGATCGAACAGGATGCGGATATTGTCATGTTCTTATATCGAAAGAATTATTACGATAAGGAAAAAGAAGAACAAGAGGAAACCGAAGTGATCGATCTGACTCTGGCGAAGCATCGTAATGGGTCTATCGGACGCATTCAGCTGGCTTTTGAAAAAAATATATCCCGCTTTACAAATTATGCGGCAGTAACGGGGGATGATATTTATGCGGGTTGATTTGTTGTGCAGCGGATCCAAAGGAAACTGCTGTATTATCCGGCACAAGGATACGCAGCTGATGATCGACTGTGGTTCTACCAAAAAATATCTGACACAGGCATTTATGCAGGCCGGTGTGAAAAAAAAGGATCTGGATGCCGTCTTGATTACGCACACTCACAAAGATCATGTCGCCCAACTAAAACACTTTCGGGATCTTCCAATCTATTCATATTGTGATCTGGAAGATTGCAGCCAGCATCGGATCGTGCGTCCTTTGTCCCAGTTTGATGTCAAAGATATTCATATCCGTGTTATCGGACTGAGCCATGATGCGCCCAAAACAGTCGGTTATGTTTTGGAAACATCGGAAGAAAAGCTGGTTTATATTACGGATACCGGGTATATTCCGAATCATGAGAAAAAGTATATGGAAAATGCCGATTACTATATATTTGAAAGCAATCATGATGTGGCCACCTTGATGAAGACCCGGCGGCCGATGTTTGTCAAACAGAGGATACTGGGAGACAGTGGGCATTTAAATAATGAGGATGCTTCTTCCTGTTTGACAGGACTGATCAACACCAATACAAAAAAAATTGTACTGGCGCATTTATCCGAAGAGGCCAACAATCCGGAAATGGCCTTGGATGTTTTACAAAATACATTTTTAAAAAGGGATCTACCGTATACAGGGATCGACTGGGAAGCTGCAGGTCAGCATACCATCACATCTCTGGGTATGGATCTATACAATGAATGATACGAGGAGGAAATTGTATGTTGAAAGTATTGTCACACCCATTGATCGATCATAAGTTAACAATTATGAGAGACAAAGAATCGCCAAATATCTGGTTTCGGGAGAATCTGGATGAGATTGGATCATTAATGGTTTATGAAGCCCTGCGTGATCTGGAAACCAAGGATGTCGAAATCGAAACACCGATGGGGAAATGCATCGGTAAAAAACTGGCCAAGGATGTTGCGTTGGTTCCAATCCTTCGTGCCGGTTTGGGAATGGTAGCCGGTATCCAGGCTTTGGTTCCTACGGCTAAGATTGCTCATATCGGTCTATATCGTGATGAAGAAACTTTACAGCCGGTTCCTTATTTTGAAAAATATCCAAAAGGATTTGCCGACATGGATGTTATTATAGTTGACCCGATGCTGGCAACCGGCGGATCAGCGGCAGCTGCCATTGATATGTGCAAAAAGCAGGGGGCCACACGAATTCGTCTTGTATGTCTGGTTGGCGTACCGGAAGGGGTAAAAGTAATTGAGGAAAAACATCCGGATGTCGATATCTATCTGGCAGCACTGGATGAAAAATTAAATGAAATCGGTTATATCGTACCAGGTCTGGGTGATGCAGGAGATCGTATTTTCGGTACAGACTAAATGGATCATTTAAAAAAGATGAACCGGTTTATACGCCGTACAACAGTAGGTTTAAGTGCAGGAGGTTCATTGCTGGCGTTGTGGATCTCTGGCTGGCAAGCCTGCTTAGGTGTCTGGATCGGGGCCGGCACAGGGTTGATAGGCTATCAGATGATCATATCGATGGTTGGCACTCTGTCCGGTCAGGAAGATGGAAGGACAAAAGGAGCTGCCGGATATGCAGCACGATATGTGGTTTATGCACTGATCTTTGGATTGGGATCGTATCTGCATTTTCCGGTGTTATCCATGCTGGTCGGATTCCTTTGTCATAAAGCATCTTTGTTTATCTATACATATACAGAAAGGAATAACAGCGATGAGTGAACAGGCAAGTGCGCTTGAATTTCAATTTGGCAGCTTTACCTTGGAAATTCCGCAATCGATCCTTGTCTGGTTTGGCTTATGCATCGTATTTGCCGTCTTCTTTTACGTAGCCGGCAAAAAGATCGATAAGGCCGATCCATCCAAGAAACCGACAGGACTTGTCTATATTGCGGAAGAAATGGTAAACCTTACATATTTTGTAACCAAAGGAAATCTGGGGAAAAAGGCAAAACACTATATGCCTTACTTTGGAACGTTGCTCTATATGATGGTTGCAGCGAATCTTATGGGATTGCTGGGACTTCAAAATCCAACGTCCAATGTCAGCTTTAACGCTACGCTGGCTCTTTGTATCTTCTTTATGGTACAGTTTCATGGTATTGCCAAAGGAGGGCTATGGGGCCGAATCAAAGAATTGGCGGAACCATATGTTCTGCTGTTTCCATTAAATGTAATCGGTGAAGTTGCTCCGGTCATTTCACTGACAATGCGTTTGTTCGGAAACATGCTGGCTGGGTATATTATTACCATGCTGGTTTACACATTGATGAAGGTTACATTGCCATATGGTGTTCTTGGCTATATAGCCACACCGTTCTTACACATGTATTTCGATATTTTTTCAGGAGTGATACAAGCATATATCTTCTTTACATTAGGTTCCTTCTTCTTAGGACAGCAGCTTGATGTGGAGAATGAATAAGACAGGAGGAAAATAATATGTTTAACGAAGAATTTGTACGAGGAATGGCTTGTTTAGGTGCAGGAATTGCGATGATTGCAGGATTGGGACCTGGTATTGGACAGGGTATTGCGGCTAGCCGTGGTGCGGAAGCTGTTGGACGAAATCCGGATGCCCAAAGTAAGATCCAGTCAACAATGGTACTGGGTATCGCATTGGCCGAGACAACCGGAATCTACTCTTTAGTAGTAGCGATATTATTGATGTTCGTTAAAGGATAAGAGGAAACGAACATGGTAGATTTTAACGTTGCGAATTATCTGCGTATTTCTTTGCAGGATGTTGTCATGGTGTTGATTTCTACTGGCTTGATTATTTTGTTTGCGAAACACTTTTTCTGGGATAAGATCCTGGGTTTTATCCAGAAAAGACAGGATTTAATTCAGGAAAATATTGATTCTTCTGAGCAGTTAAAAGCAGCTGCTTTAGCAGAAAAAGAAAAGTATGATGAGAAGATGAAGGATGCCGGCAAAGATGCTCATGCGATCATTGAAACAGCACGTGTCAATGCAAATCAGCAAAAACGCCAGATTATCGAGCAGGCCGAGAATGAAGCATCCCGCATCAAGGAAAGAGCGCAGGAAGAGATTCAGCGTGATCGCCGGAAAGCGCAGCAGGATATGCGCGATGCAATCAGCGATGTAGCGATGGAAGCGGCGAAAAAACTGATTGAAAAAGAAATGGATGAAGAAATCCAGAAAAAATTTGTGGATGACTTTATTCAACAGGCAGGGGATCAGCAATGGTAGATGTTTCCCCTTATAGTCAGGCACTATATGAAATTGCGCAGACAAACGATCAGTCAGAAGAAGTGATGGATCGGCTGGAGGAACTGGCTGGTATCTGGAAATCGAATCCGGAACTGGTGCAGTTTTTGAAACATCCAAAGGTGACACGGGTGAAGAAGCAAGAGGTTCTGGATACTGTATTTAAACAGGAACTGGATCCCTTGATTTATCGCTTTAACCAGGTCTTGGTCATGCATGATGTCAGTGCGTATATACCGGAAATATTTCTGGCCTATCGTGAGTACTATTATAAAGACCATCAGATTGAAGTGGTAAACGTGACTTCAGCCAGTGAATTGGATGAACAGCAGATGAAAGCTTTAAAGGCTTTATTGACACAGAAATTAAAGAAAAACGTGGAATTGTTAATAAATACAGACAAGAGTCTGATTGCAGGCTTACGCGTGCAAACGAGTCAATTCGTTCTCGATAATACGATTGTATCAAGAGCGGAAGCGATGAAAGAACGAATGAAACGCGGATAGGAAAGGTGATACTATGAGTTTAAATCCAGCAGAAATCAGTAAATTGATTAAAGCCCAAATTCAAAATATCGACCAGGATCTAGAATTGACAGAAAGTGGTACAGTCATCAGCATTGGTGATGGTATCTCGATTGTATATGGTTTACGAAATGCGATGATGAGTGAACTGTTATTGTTCCCTCATGATGTATATGGAATGGTCATGAACCTGGAACAGGAACATGTCGGTGTTGTATTGCTGGGGGATAATCCGGACATCAAAGAAGGAGACCCGGTTAAACGGACAGGCCACATTGTAGAAGTTCCGGTCGGAGACTGTATGCTTGGACGTGTATTGAATGCGTTAGGACAACCAATTGATGGACAAGGTCCGGTGGAGAGCACGAAAACACGACCGGTTGAACGAGTGGCACCGGGGGTTATGACCCGTAAAAGTGTATCGGTTCCTTTACAGACCGGTTTAAAAGTACTGGATTCCATGATTCCTATTGGTCGCGGTCAACGTGAGCTTATTATCGGGGATCGTCAAACCGGAAAGACAGCCATAGCAATTGATACGATCTTGAATCAGAAAGATACAAATGTAAAATGTATTTATGTGGCCATCGGGCAGAAAGCCAGTACGGTTGCACAAATTGTTGAAAAGTTAAAGCAAGCCGGCGCTATGGAATATACAACGATCGTTGTATCTACAGCCAGTGATTCGGCTCCGTTGCAGTATCTGGCTCCATATGCCGGATGTGCGATGGGTGAAGAGTGGATGGAGCAAGGACAGGATGTTCTGATCATTTATGATGACCTCAGCAAACACGCAGTGGCTTATCGTACCATGTCCTTACTGCTTCGTCGTCCGCCGGGACGAGAGGCATATCCTGGGGATGTTTTCTATTTACATTCCCGTTTATTGGAGCGTGCAGCCCGTCTGAGTCCGGAATACGGTGGTGGATCATTAACGGCTTTGCCGATTATTGAAACGCAGGCCGGCGATATTGCAGCATATATTCCAACCAACGTAATTTCTATTACCGATGGACAGATATTTTTGAATACAGATATGTTTAATGCCGGTATTCGACCGAGTGTAGACAGCGGCCTGAGCGTTAGCCGTGTAGGTTCAGCCGCCCAGGTGAAAGCCATGAAACAAGTATCCAATTCATTGAAACTGGAACTGGCACAATACCATGAAATGGAAGCATTCTCTAAATTCGGATCTGATCTGGATGCGACAACCAAATCCATTCTAGATCATGGTGCCCGTCTGGAAAGACTGCTGATACAGCATCAATATAAACCGATGTCTGTAGCTGAGCAGGTATTGTCTTTGTATGCGGCTAAGCATAAATATCTGGAAAATGTGGAAGTGGAACAGGTCAATGCATTTGAAGAAGGATTAATGAATTATGTCCATTCTGAATATCCGAATGTATTTGATCGCATAGAAACAGAAAAAGCTCTGGATGAAAGTCTGGAGCAACAGATGCGTACTGCAATTGAAGCCTATCTGAAAGTATTTACAATGTCTGAAGGTGCTTAAAAATGGCACAAAGCAGACAAGCTATAAAGAATCGTATCCGTTCAGTGGAATCTACGTCCAAGATTACACGGGTCATGCAGCTGATTGCCAGTACGGAACTGACAAAACAGCGCCGGCTTATGGACAACAACAAGGAGTACGCGATTGCCTTTGAGCAATTGTTGAACTTTGCTCTGAAGAACAATGAATCCGATTCTGTTTATTTAAATGAAAATGAAGGGAAACCGGCTTTTCTGATTGTTTTTACCAGCGATATGGGAATGTGTGGATCGTATAATGCGAATGTGTTCCGGATCTTGAAGGATAAGATTCATGAAAATGACCATGTTGTCATGATTGGTTTCAAAGGATGTTCATGGGCCCGTGCTCGTGATATTTCGATAGAGACGGAATTGATGAATCTGAATAATGATATTGCCTACCAGGAGTTTTCTTCTGTTCTTGAAAAGGCTTTACGTCTGTTTGAACAAGGAGAAATATCGCGGATCCAGGTGATGTATACACATTATAAGAACACATTGACATTCCAGCCGATCATGGAAACCATTGTTCCAGTAACATTGAGGGAAGACGATCAGGAAATCGGTACCAATGCAATTACGGATTATGAACCACAGGAATCCGAATTGCTTGCCATTATTGTACCGATGGCAATCAAATCAATTGTATATACGCGCTATTTAGAAAGTAAAACGAGTGAGCAGGCCAGCCGCCGTATGGCGATGGAAGCTGCTACAGATAATGCGGACGAATTAAAAGAAGAATTGCTGTTGGCATACAATCAGGCCAGACAGGCAGCTATCACCAACGAAATCATTGATATTGTCGGTGGTGCGAACGCATTAACGTAACAGGAGGTAGAAATGAGTCAGAATATAGGAAAAATCGTACAGGTTATCGGGCCTGTCGTGGATGTGGCTTTTTCTCAGGACCACCTGCCGGATCTATTGACAGCGATTGAAGTAAAAAGGGAAAACGAAGATAGTTTGATTTTAGAGGTAGCACAAGGAATCGGTGCCGATCAGGTTCGTTGTATTGCCATGGGCTCTACCGACGGACTGGTGCGAGACATGGAAGCCATCGATACTGGAGCAACGATCCAGGCGCCGGTCGGTGATAAAATACTCGGCCGTATGTTCAATGTATTAGGACGTCCGATCGATGGATTAGGAAAGTTACCGGATGATGTAGAGTACATGCCGATCCATAGAGAAGCTCCGGCCTTTGACGAACAGTCTACACAGAGTGTCCCTTTGGAAACAGGAATCAAAGTCATTGATTTACTATGCCCTTATATGAAGGGTGGAAAAATCGGGCTGTTTGGTGGCGCCGGTGTAGGAAAAACCGTATTGATCCAAGAATTGATTCACAACATTGCCACAGAGCATGGTGGTAAATCGGTCGTTGTAGGCGTCGGGGAGAGAACCCGTGAGGGCAATGACATGTATTATGAAATGAAAGAATCCGGCGTTTTAGATAAAACCGTACTGGTATACGGACAGATGAACGAGAGTCCGGGAGCTAGAATGCGTGTGGGTCTGACCGGGTTGACGATGGCTGAATATTTTCGTGATCATGAACATCAGGATGTTTTGTTGTTTATTGACAATATTTTCCGGTTTACACAAGCCGGATCCGAAGTTAGTGCCTTGTTAGGCCGAATTCCAAGCGCAGCCGGGTATCAACCGACATTAGCTACTGAAATGGGACAACTGCAGGAGCGTATTACTTCCACACAGGAAGGATCTATTACATCTGTTCAGGCAGTCTATGTGCCAGCCGATGATTTGACGGACCCAGCTCCGGCAACAGCTTTTACACATTTGGATGCCAAGGTTGTATTAGACCGTGGTATAGCTGCATTAGGAATCTATCCGGCAGTAGATCCATTGGAATCCAGTTCTCGTATCCTGGATCCACTGGTAGTCGGAGAACGTCATTACAACGTCGCTCGTGGCGTGCAAAGTATTCTACAGCGTTATAAGGAACTGCAGGATATCATTGCCATTCTGGGTATGGATGAACTGAGCGAAGAGGACAAGAAAATTGTAAATCGGGCAAGACGTGTCCGTAATTTCTTATCCCAGCCATTTAACGTTGCCGAAGTATTCTCGGGAATTGACGGTAAATATGTATCTTTGGAAGATACGATCAACAGCTTTGAAAAAATATTGAATGGAGACTACGATGATCTGCCGGAACAGGCGTTTATGATGGTCGGAACGGTTGAGGAAGCCGTTGCCAAAGCCAAACAGTTGACCGGGGAATAATCATGCATATTAAGATTGTGACCCCCAGGGAAGTGTATATGGATAAAGATATCGAGAGTATTCATGTAAAAACTGTGGAAGGTGAAATTACACTTTTACCAAATCATACGCCTATCTTTGCTGCTCTGGTCCCTTGTCCTATGCTGATAGGTCATACTTCACAAATCGATGAATATGCTCTGTCTGGCGGTTTTCTTAAAATGGAAAACAAAAATGTATTGATCTTAACGGATGCAGTTGAAGGAAAAGGTGAAATCGATATCGAAAGAGCACAGGCAGCATACAAAAGGGCAAAGGAACGTATTGAGAAAAAAGATGCGGATACTAACATGCGTCGGGCCAACTTGGCTTTACAAAGAGCTATCACCCGTATCAATGTATATGGAAAATAGAATGTCATAAAAGTAAATGACTTGTTGATCAACGAGGACACTAAGAAATTGGTGTCTTCTTTTTTATAAATCAAGAACAAAGTTTTGACAAATTTCAATGCAGAGTGCACAATTAAAACAGGTATAAATATATGCATAATAATGAATTATTTGATTTTCTGGAAAATAAAAAACTGGGTACTGTGCTGCAGAGCGGGAAAAAACATAATTTAGAAAATTTTGAATTCCTGGTCAATGAAGATGCAAGCTCCTCACATTGTTTATATATAGGGGTTGCTTCACATATTAAAGAGGATATTACAATGCTGTGCATGTCAAAACCAGCCAGTATCCAGAAGGATGCATCGGTGTTTCTGGTTGATATGACGCATATGTCGGAATGTCTGAATGTTGTGACCAATGCGTTTATGCAGGATCAGAAACTGGAAGCGACATTTCAGGAGATATTGACAACTGATCATGAAACAATGGATATGGAGCAAATGATAGAGAAAGCCTCCTCTTTCCTTAAACGTCCTTTGATTTTTGTTGATAATGAGTATCGGATCATAGCATCTTCCAAACAAATATCCATTATTGATTCTTCTTGGAATGCAGCAATCCAGAGAAAACAATGTTCTCCGATGTTTATCCAGGAACTGGAAAAAAAACTGTTGAGCATAGAATCTATACAGGATACCAATACTTTTATTATCACCAGGAAAAAGAAAGAAAATGAGTTGGTAGCGATACTGACATCCCAACAGCATCCTGTAGGATATTTGATCATGCTGGATAATATGAAAGGATTTGATCCGTATCATTTCCGCTATCTGTCAAGAATCGGAGACAATCTGGTATCAATCGTAAAAAGTATGGATCAGTATTCCTATCTTTTTAACAATCTATATGAGAGCATGCTTCGCAGTTTGCTGGAGGGAAACTATGTCCGAGGCTTAAGAGTCAATAAATGGAATCAACATATGTACTGTGTCTGCATATATTTAAAGAAACAGGCGTTACCGTACCGTTTATATATACGGCGTCAGCTACATGAGATGATGGATGATTGTTATGTTGTGGAATACGGAAATGGCTTAACAATCGTATTGACAGAGGATGAGCTGAGGGTTTTATATGAGCAGGTTACACAGTCGGATCTGATGAATTCAATACGGAGCATTGGAATTTCAAAGAGTCTGGATAATATATATCTTTTACCACAAGCTTACAAACAAGCAGAAATCGGCTGCCGGATCCTGGAAAAGATTCCTATGGACCCTCCGATCATGAATTATAAACAAACCTTGTTTTATCAGATTATCGATACAGCGCCGGAGGAACTGGTAAAAGAATACATTCATCCAGGTATACAAAAGCTGTTTGATTATGATATGTCAAGGAATACGCATTTATTGAAAACATTGGAGGTATACATAGAAAAAAACCTGAATGCTAAAGAAGCGGCCGCAGAACTTTTTCTTCATCGCAATACCTTGAATTACCGTTTAAAACAAATTGGTGAGATTTCTGGGTTGACAACATTGGATGCGGATACGGTCTTTCATATTTATGCGTCGTATAAAATTATCCGTTATTTAGGATTTTACAATGATTAAATAATAGTGGATATTCAAAAAAGGATATGATAAAATAATTGAGCAAACGGCGCGTTCGGCAAGCGGTTAAGCCACAGCCCTCTCAAGGCTGTATCACGGGTTCAAATCCCGTACGCGCTACCATAAGCTCATAACCCTTTGTATAAAGGGTTTTTTTGTTTTCTATTAGAATATAAAAAAGGCACATAGTTATGTGCCAGGTTTTATACTATGCTGCTGAGAAATCGTCTTTTCCGGCTCCGCATAATGGACATTCAAAGTCGGCCGGCAGGTCTTCAAACTTGGTTCCTGGAGCAATTCCGTTATCCGGATCACCTAAGGCTTCATCATATTCCCATCCACATACATCACATACATATTTCATGAATATTTCCTCCTTTATAATTCTATGTTTCTATTTTACTTTGGATTTAAAAAAGAAGGTAGAGATATGCCTATAAAATAGTAAGAATTATCTAACTAAGGTGATTTCAATAGGAAAATGTACTTTATTTTTCATTATGGTGTATAATAGCTTTTATAGTGATATAGCTGTGAAATGCGGAGGATATTATGAATATCATTATTGTAGGTGGCGGCAAGGTTGGATTTGCCTTAGCTGCACAATTGGATAAAGAAGGGCATGACGTTTCATTAATTGATAATAATGCCAGTGTTCTTGAAAAAGCCAGTAATCAACTGGATGTTGTATGTATCAACGGAAGTGGGGCAGCACCGGATATATTGCGGGCAGCCGGCGTAGAAGATACCGATATTTTGATTGCAGCGACCAGTAATGATGAAGTGAACATCATGTCATGTTTGGTGGCAAAAAAACTGGGTAGCTCGAATACGATTGCCCGTATACGAAATCCGGAGTATGTTCCGGCTGCACGTTTATTAAGAGATGAACTTGGATTAAGCATGAGTATTAATCCGGAGCGAGCAGCGGCTCGGGAAATTGTACGTTCGATTCGATTCTCAAACCGGGTCAAAGTTTCCACCTTTCTGAAAGGGCGCGTGGAGCTGGCTGAAATCATCGTACGTGAGAATAACCCTCTGGTAAATCAAACAGTCCAGAAAATTTCATCCCAATATAAACAGGATATTCTGGTTTGTGCTATTGTTCGTGATGAACAGGTTTTGATTCCCAGTGGTATCGATATAGTTAAAGAAGGAGACCGTATCTCTATTATCGGAACTACACAAGATGTTGAAAAATTCCTGATTGCCACAGGCGTCAGTCAGTATCGTGAATTTAATGAGATAATGATCATCGGTGGTGGTCGTATTACGTACTATTTGACGCATATGATGCTGGGGATGGGAATACAGGTCAAGATCATTGAACAAAACGCAAAGAAATGCCAAGATCTGGCCAGCTTATTCCCGACAGCGAATATTATTCATGGGGATGGAACGGATCAGGATTTCCTGCGCAGTGAAAATCTTTCGGAAATGGATGCTTTTATCGCTTTAACGGATAATGATGAAGAAAACGTCATTGTTTCTATGTTTGCATCCAGTGAAGGGGTCGAACATGTATTACCAAAGATCAATCGTGTTTCCCTGGGATTCTTAATGGAAAAAGTGGGTCTGGTAAACTACATCACGCCTAAGAACATTACAGCAGACCGTATCGTTCAATATGTACGTGCGATGCAGAATGCGGTCGGCAGTAATGTTGAATCGATGGTTACTATGTTTGAGGATCGTGTTGAAGTGTTGGAATTCCATATTCGATCAAATTGCAAGTTTATCGGCATTCCTTTAAAAGACCTGGTTTTCAGGAAAGGAATCATTATCGGTTATATTTCCAACAAGGACGGTTCGGTTATAGCTACAGGGGATTCTCGCATTCAGGTCGATGATACAGTGGTTGTAATCAGCGCGGTACGGAAGTTGAGGGATATCAACGATGTTTTGGCTTAAAAGAGAGTTTCAAAAGCTTAATTGGCAAGTCATTGGAAATATTGTGGGCATGGTGTTGATAGCTTTAGCCTGTTTGATGTTGCTTCCTGTAATTTGCGGTTTAATTTATAAAGAAATAGATGATGTGCTATGTTTTCTGCTTGTCATCGGAATCAGCTTGATATTGGGATTTCCGTTAAGCCGCCTGAAGGTGAAACATGCACAGTATTTTGCCCGGGATGGTTTAATTGCAGTAGGATTATGCTGGCTTGTTGTATCTGTTTTCGGAGCCCTGCCTTTCTATATCTCAGGAACAATTCCAAAATTCATTGACTGTTTCTTTGAAACAGTATCCGGGTTTACAACGACAGGATCCAGCATCCTGCCTGAGGTAGAGTCTTTACCGCGATGTATGTTGTTCTGGCGAAGCTTTACGCACTGGGTTGGAGGTATGGGAATTCTTGTGTTTGTACTGGCTATCCTGCCTAAATCAAACGATCATTCCATGCATCTGCTAAGGGCGGAATCGCCAGGACCTGTCATTGATAAACTGGTCCCTAGATTACGCAAGAGCTCCTTTATCTTATATTCTATTTACATGGCCTTGACCATTATAGAAATACTGTTTTTGCTGGTGGGTAAGATGCCACTGTTTGATACATTGTGCAATACATTCGGAACAGCGGGAACTGGTGGATTCAGTGTTACAAACCAAGGAATTGGACAATATGGCAATGCGTATTATGAGATGGTTATTTCCATCTTTATGATCTTGTTCGGGATTAACTTTAACTTTTATTTCCTGATGCTGATCAAGGAGTTCAAAACAGCATTCAAAATGGAAGAGGTCCGAGTTTACTTGCTTATTATATTGACTTCCGTCACAATGATTGCGTTGAATATCGCTCCTTTGTATGATGGGTCTTATGTACAGGCATTTCGTTATTCATTGTTCCAGGTAGCCAGTATCATAACAACAACAGGTTATTCATCGTTTAATTTTGATCTTTGGCCGACTTTTTCTAAAATTATTCTGTTACTTTTAATGGTTGTCGGAGCCTGTGCAGGATCAACCGGTGGAGGTATTAAAGTCAGCCGTTTGATCATCTTGGTAAAAAAGATCCGTTTAGATCTGCAGAAGACGATCCATCCGAATAAAGTACAGGTTGTAACCTCTGAAGGGAAGGCCATTCCAAAGCGTGTTGTGGATCAAGTAACAGGATATTTCAGCTGTTTTATGCTCTTGGTAGCTATTATCACATTGATCGTATCTTTGGATGGAAAAGACTTTGAAACGACCGTTTCTGCGGTCTTTGCGTGCATCGGAAATATCGGACCTGGATTTGGTGTGTGTGGACCATTTGGAAACTTTGGATCCTTTTCCACGTTATCAAAACTGGTTTTGTCTATCGCAATGTTGATAGGTCGTTTGGAAATCTATCCGATTCTGATATTCATAGCACCGTTTGTTGGTAAGGAATATAAGTTACGGCATAAATACGAAGACTCTGTGAATGAGTTCATGGATGAGGATAGCGTATAGGAAAAATACAGTCTGCCTGTGCAAAGCAGACTGTATTTTTTGGTTTAAGAAAATATTAAGGTTCTTAAAGAGAGATTGTGACTATAATATGTATAGAAGAGGATGAGCTATGTGGTCTAGAAAAGAAATTAAAGAAAAAGGACGACGGTCTTTTAAAAATAATTTTTGGAAGACGATCCTGATCAGTCTGCTTCTGATTATAATTGGAGCAGGTGGTCTGTTTGGTGGTGGCACTTTCCGTTTTATTGCCGAACTTGATGACTCTTCCGGGCAAACCGTCGAACAAATGACTTCTGTAGATGATAATCTACAGTTTGAAGAACAGGAAATCATTGACACAGACAAGCCTGGGAACATTTCTGGTTTTTTGGTTCTTGTCATTGCTGTGGGAGCAGTGCTTTTCTTTGTGTTGGCGTGCAGTGTAGTGATGGCACTAACAGCGTTGATCATAAATCCGATCGAGGTAGGTATCCGAAGGTTTTTTATACGAAATCTGAATGGAAAGGCCCAGATTAGTGAAATTGGATCCGGTTTTGATATGAATTACAAGGAAAATGTGAAAACTTTGTTTTTCCGGGATCTTTATATCCTGCTATGGACTTGTCTGTTGGTGATACCTGGTATCGTAAAAGCATATGAGTATCGAATGATTCCTTATTTACTGGCTGAGGATACAACATTGACCGCAAAAGAGGCGTTTTTTCAAAGCCGACAGCTGATGAAGGGACAAAAATGGAATGCCTTTGTGTTAGATCTTTCCTTTCTCGGATGGAACATGTTGAGTATCTTTACCTTAGGAATCTTAGGGATTTTATTTGTAAATCCATATCGTAATATGACAAATGCAGCATTATATGAAAGGCTGCGCTATGGAGGTTCATTATGACGCCGACTATTTTGATTGCAGATGATGAAAAAGAGATCCGTATGGTTCTAAAACTCTATTTGGAAAATGCGGGGTATCATGTGCTGGAATCTTCTGACGGGCAGATGGCAATGGATATAATGAATAAAGAAACAGTGGATCTTTGCCTTTTGGATATCATGATGCCAAAGAAGGATGGATTTCAGGTCTTGAAGGAAATTCGTCATACATATTCGATTCCTGTGATCATTCTTTCTGCCAGAGATCAGGATTCGGATAAGATCCTGGGATTGGATCTGGGGGCGGATGATTATATCGTAAAACCGTTCAATCCATTGGAAGCTGTAGCACGTGTAAATTCGAATATGCGTCGATGGAAAAAACTAGGAGCCGCACAAGAGGATGTGCGCTTGTTGACATGTCGGGATCTGGTGTTGGATCCGGAATCCTGTACTTTGAAAAAAGGAAATGAGATCATAGATCTGACATCGGTTGAATACCGGATCATGGCTTTATTTATGGAACATCCGGGAAAGGTTTTTACTAAGCAGCAGATATATGAACATGGATGGAACGAGGATTATGTGATTGCTGATAACAATATCATGGTATGTATTAGCAAGCTGCGGGCAAAACTGTCACAAAATCCTTCTGAATATATCAAGACAATACGTGGATTGGGGTATCGACTTGAAAAGGGATAATTTAAAGAGATATCTGATTCGGCAGTTTTGTCTTACGATTGTTCTTGTGGTATTAGCAGAAGTTGTGATCATGGAACTGGAAATATTGGTGTTTGGGCCATTTTTAAAATACTTATTACAGATTCCTTTTACACAGTCATTTTCCTTAGGGACATGGCTTGCCTGGATCACATACATCTTTCGCAACTTTCTGTTAGGAACCGGGCAGATTGGTTTATGGGGGCTGTTGAGCCAGTCGTTTTCCTTCCTGTTTGTCGTATTGATGGTTGCTTTGATCCTGCTTCCTGTTGTGATTGGAAGTATTGTCTTTGCGTCCGGAGTGGAGAGAAAAATGACAAAGATCCAAAAAGAACAGGAAGAAAAACAGATGGAAACAATAAAAAAACGAAATCAGATGTTATCGAATGTGGCCCATGACCTGCGTACACCGATCACCTCCATCCAAGGTATGTCGCAGGCCTTAAAGGACAATATGATCTCAGATTCAGATACAAAAAAGGAATATATTCAGTCTATATATAATCAGTCAAAAAAAATGTCAGATTTGATTTCCGTTTTATTTGAATACACAAAGGTGGATAGTATCGGTTTTTCAATTCATCGGCAGAAAGTCGATATCAATGAGATGCTGATGCGTGAGGCGGCGAATTTATATCCGGATGCTGAAAAAAGGCAAATGGAAATGGAGATAGATATTCCGGAAACCGTTTGTACTATCTATGCGGATGAAACACAGATGAGCCGTGTTATTGCGAATTTGTTGATCAATGCCATTCGTCATAATGAAGAAGGGACAACAATTAAAGTGCAGCTCAAGGAAATTGCCGGTGCGATTCAGATCATCATAGCGGATAATGGTGTGGAACTCCATCAGGGACAGGCGTTGTTCGAACCTTTCGTAAGAGGAGATGCTTCGAGAAAATCCGAAGGCAGTGGCCTGGGTTTATCAATTGTAAAAAGGATAGTGGAACTACATCAGTATACAATACAGCTGAAGCAGCCGTATGAAACGTATACAAAAGCCTTTGTGATTACATGTGATAAGATATAACAAGTAGTTAAATTAGTGGTATAATAAAAAGGCAGGAATTAACCTGCCTAAAGAAATTGAGGTTTGATACATTGAAAATAGGAGTACTAGGAACGGGAACCTGGGGAACGGCACTTGGAAGATTATTATCGAATGCCGGTCATGATGTGATGATGTGGTCACCGATCGATCAGGAGATTCGTGATCTGTCAACGAAACGGGTTCATAAAAACCTGCCGGGTATGGTCATTCCGGATGCGATTATCTTTACTGGGAATCTGGAAGAAGCATGCCGGCAAAAGGATATCATCGTATTTGCGGTGCCGTCTGTATTTGTTCGTAATACCGCTGTGCAGGCCAAGCCTTATATTCCGGATAATCAACTGATTGTCGATGTCGCCAAAGGAATAGAACCGGATACTTTATTGACAATGACCGGAATCCTTCAGGATGTTTTGCAGGGACATCAGCGACTGGTCGCTTTATCCGGTCCCACGCATGCTGAAGAAGTGGCTTTGGACTTATTGACGACCATTGTATCTGCTTCCCGGGATGAGCAGGCAGCCTTAACGGTACAAAAGGTTTTTTCTACACCGAAAATGCGGGTATATACCAATAAGGATATCCTTGGCGTGGAACTGTGTGGTGCCTTAAAGAATATAGTGGCTTTGGCAAGCGGAATCGCTAAAGGGCAGGGTTACGGCGATAATGCCCGAGCTGCCTTAATAACTCGCGGAGCTGTTGAAATCGGTCGTTTGGGAATGAAAATGGGATGTAAAGAACGAACCTTCTCCGGGCTGGCAGGTGTTGGAGACCTGATTGTTACGGCTACTAGTGAGCATTCCCGCAACAACAGAGCAGGGTATTTGATTGGAACCGGATTATCGGTGGAACAGGCTGTCAAAGAAGTAGGAATGGTTGTAGAAGGCATTCATGCGATTCCGGCAGCTATGAAGCTGTCGAAGGAATATGATGCTGAAATGCCGATTGTTTCCGCTGTCAATGCGGTCATCAACGAGCACAAACAACCAGAGGATGTCATTCGGGAATTGATGGAACGTGAAGAAAAATCAGAACTAAACCGGTATTAAGCAGATTCTGATGAAGAACAGTTGATAAAACAGAAAGAAAGAGGTTCGGAAATGAAACGCGTAATTACTTATGGAACTTATGATTTATTGCATTATGGACACATTAACTTGTTGAGAAGAGCTAAGGCTTTAGGCGATTATCTGATTGTTGTTATCTCTACAGATGAGTTCAACTGGAACGAAAAACATAAGAAGTGCTATTTTACCTATGAACAAAGAAAAGCATTGGTAGAAGCCATTCGTTATGTTGATTTGGTTATACCGGAAGAAAACTGGTCACAAAAACGTACGGATATGCATGAATATCATGTGGATACCTTTGTAATGGGAGATGACTGGGAAGGAAAATTTGATTTCCTGAAAGAAGAAGGTGTTGAAGTTGTTTATCTTCCTAGAACACCGGAGATTTCCAGCAGCCAGATGAAAAAAGATCTGTACGATGCAGCCAGCGTTGGAGAAAGTGAAACCAACCACGATTACATCAACACAGATCCTGACCATTAATAAGCATAAATAAAGACAGGATGCCGTAAGAACATCCTGTCTTTACATTTGGGAAAACAGCTTTTTAGCTTCCATGTATCGATCCATATGATAGTCAGGAATTTGCCAGAAGTAGAAACTGGACAAATCATCCGTATCCTGATTAAATATGGATTCATTGATTTTACGAATAAATACCGGATCAGCGTCAATGATTCGTTTGATATCCATAACAACATGTTTAAACATTTCATAAAAATATAGCCGGTTTCCTGCATAGACAGGAATCGTTTTGGAGAAATCCTGAATGCGGTAATGTACATATATATCTCCATCTGCATCATAGACTATTTTACCAATATCTCCATCTAAAGTTTCGTATTTAAGAACAAACTGATCTGTCATGATACTCCTTTCCTGATTTATATCAACATTAAAAGTTATATTTATTATATTACAATTCGAAATAAGAGTAAACCAGAACTCTATGAATATAACGTTGGAATAAAGTGCGCATTACCCAACGTTATTTTTTGAAAGATTTATCCATTGGAATCATCAGGTCCTGTTCTTTATTTGCTCAGAAATACCGTCAGTTGATCATACGACAGACAATATTGATCAGATTCTAGAAAAAACTATTTGTTAAGAAACAAAGTATGTTACTATGAGCAACGCCCTGGTTTTATGGAGGTAGAGGCAATCGACAAAACGTAAATAATAAGAAAAAAACCTGATGCGCTGTAATACACAGGATCAGGAAATGTTTTTAAGCATAAAAAAATGGCGCCTCCAACAAGACTCGAACTTGTGACCTGCCGGTTAACAGCCGGACGCTCTACCGACTGAGCTATGGAGGCATTGCCAACGCTCAATAATAATAGCATAGCTTAGGGTGATTTACAAGTTATTTTTTTAAAAAATTTATATGAAAAACAAAGCATCAAAAAAATAAGGAACAAATAATAATAATTTAAAAAAGCTAAATAAAAAATAGATGTTTCTTTTGTATAAACATGATATCGTAAGTATAAGGGAGAAAAAATATGAATGGATTGAAGAAGTGTATTCAAAGATACCGGTCAACCAGCTTGATTATCCGAATCTTGATTGGATTGATCATAGGTACAGTCTTAGGTGTTTTATTTAAGGATCTACAATGGATCAGTGTATTAGGTGATGTATTCAAAGGGTCATTGCGTTCGATTGCGCCAATACTTGTTTTTGTCTTGATTACCAGTTCTCTGGCTCAATCAAACAGCAAAATGGACAGGCGCTTTGTACGAGTTATCTTCTTATACATGTTAAGTACTTTACTGGCTGCCGTTGTAGCTGTTGTGGGCAGTTATTTATTCCCACAGACATTGGTTCTGAGCGGAGAAGTAGCACAGGAAGCGGCTCCATCAGGAATTGGAGAGGTTATTGCCAACCTGATTAATAATGTTGTTTCCAATCCGGTAGAAGCCTTGGCAACGGCAAACTATGTCAGCATCTTATTCTGGTCTATTCTGTTGGGCCTGGCTTTGAAAAGCCTTGCTTCTGATCAGACAAAACAGATGCTTGTGGACATATCCGAAGGCATTTCCCAGCTGGTACGCTGGATTATTGAATTTGCTCCGTTTGGTATTCTAGGGCTATCCTATGCATCGATATCACAGAACGGTCTGGAAATTTTCACTTCGTACGGTAAACTTTTATTGCTTTTGGTCGGATGTATGCTGGCTGTGGCACTGATTGTTGATCCGTTGATCTCTTTCCTGTTTTTACGCAGAAACCCGTATCCACTGGTATTTAGATGTT
The DNA here is from genome assembly GCA_002394635.1 of Faecalitalea sp. UBA4312. Classification (GTDB taxonomy): domain Bacteria; phylum Bacillota_I; class Bacilli_A; order Erysipelotrichales; family Erysipelotrichaceae; genus UBA4312. The sequence goes on along the minus strand of DGUK01000026.1, from coordinate 21,573 downwards.
TGAAAGAGAGCGGATTGATGGCGTTCTTTACAAGAAGTTCAGCAGCTAATATCCCCATTAATATGGCGTTGTGTGAAAAGCTGGGACTAGATGAGGAAATGTATTCTGTTTCCATTCCGCTGGGGGCTACCATCAACATGGATGGAGCTGCCATTACGATAACGGTCTTTGCCTTGGCAACTGCACATACGATGGGAATTCATGTGGATATAGCCACCGCCTTTGTGCTGAGTGTATTAGCAACATTTGCGGCGTGTGGAGCCAGTGGAGTAGCCGGAGGTTCATTATTACTGATTCCGATGGCTTGTTCTTTATTTGGTATTTCCGGAGATATTGCCATGCAGGCAGTGGGGATTGGATTTATCATTGGCGTGGTACAGGACAGCGTGGAAACGGCATTGAACTCATCAGGAGACGTAATGTTTGCAGCAACGGCTGAATATGCACAATGGTTAAAAGAGGGCCGTGAGCTACCTGATTTTATGAACCGGAAGAAAAAGAAATAAGGAAATGATAAAAGCAATTGTGATGGATATGGATGGTACACTTCTTGATGGGACCAATCATATTCGTACAGAAACAAAACAGATTCTGATACGGATGCAGCAACAAGGAATACGTCTTGTATTAGCCAGCGGGCGGAACTATCGGCGGTTGTTACCTTATGCGAAACAATTGCACATGCCGGAATATGGTGGCTATCTAATCGAGTTTAACGGATTGTGCTGTTGTGATCTTGAAAAGGGAAGTAGAGAAGCTCCTGGTCATTTAGAGCCGGAACAGGTCAATGAATTATTCGGTTATGGGAAAAATCTGAATTGTGAGATATGGGCTCTCTATGATGACGGTATCTATGTTTATATTCCTGATCAATTGTATGAAATAAAAAGAAAATTGCGGGTAGAACGAAACGTATCAATCGATTATCCCTGGACAGCCGGCCCTTGCTCATGGCTGGATGATCTGCGTGACGGGTATCCGGATATTCATTATATACAGTCATTTGAGCAGATTCCACAAACGATTCGAAAAGTGAATTATTTGAATGACGCACAACAAACAGAAACGTATTATAACCAGGTATTGGATGACCTGTCAGGACATTATTCGATATTTCGCAGCAGTATTCGAAACATCGAAATCGTCGCTAAAGACTTTGATAAAGGAACGATGCTGAAACACTTGATGGTTCGGAATGGATGGACAGCAGATGAAATAATGATCTTCGGAGATGCTGAAAATGACATCCCTATGTTTCCTTTGTCACATCATAGCTATGCGATGGGACAGGCAGAGCAGATTGTCAAACAAGCGGCTGGCCATGTTACTCTTTCCAATGATGAGCAGGGTATCTATGAGATATTGAAAAATCAAAAAAGCGGATAACCGCTTTTTTTGATTTCATATATTATGTGTAAGGATAGAGAGATATATGAAGTATGCATCTATATTAAGAGCTTTCTTAGCTCACTGTTATGATACAAAAGAATCATCGTGTCATTAACAAAGATCGATGTGAAAGCATGTGAGATGATTCTAAATTATGGGAGAATAAACTAAAAATTATAAAAAAATACGGAAGGATGGTTTTCATTTAAGAGGAAGTGGTGTATACTTTAGTAAGCTGTTACTAACTAATGGGAGAGAGTATGGAAATCAGTCAGGCTATTGAGAAAAGAAGAAGTATTCGGTTATATACCTCCGGCAAGATCCCCAATGAAGATATTGAATCGATTGTTCATGCGGGAGAAATGGCACCATCCTGGAAAAATACACAAGTACCTCGATATTATGCGGTTAAATCTGCAGAGATGAAAAGAAAGCTAAAAGAATGTCTACCGGCACGGAATTCAAACAATACGCGAAATGCCTCTTGTTTTATCGTTATTTGTTTTGAAAAAGGATTGTCAGGTTATGCGAAAAATGGAAGCCCGGATAATGAAGTCGGAGGAAACTGGGGCTATTTCGATTGTGGACTTGCTTGTCAGAACATGGCGTTAAAAGCGTATGATATGGGGTATGGAACCTTGGTGATGGGGGTTCGTGATGAAAAAAAGATACGTGATCTGCTTTCTGTGCCGCCTAGTCAATCGATTACGGCTATCCTTGCAATCGGTCATCCGGCAATTGATCCAAGTGCGCCACGAAGAAAACCGGTAAAAGACATTTTGAAAATCTATGAATAACAAAAAAGCAGGGAATCCTGCTTTTTGTTTTATGTTCTGTTTAATAGGGAGAGAGAAATATATGTTGAGCAACTTTCTTTGCTCAACAGTATAATAGTAAAAGACTATCTGATTTTTATCCGTTTCTTATGTGAAAATATGTGAAAAAATTATCAATAGAAAAGGAGACATCCAATCGGAATGTCTCCTTCATTTTAGAATAGTTCGAATATATTGGATAACCAATTTCTAGGAATTTGTATCCAACCTCCCAGATAGAGGTTAGGATCTGTATAATCTGTTCCACCACCATAATTTGGATCTGTTGTCGGATTGGTCCAGGTTTCACCGGAATCATCCGGATACGTCGGATTGATTGTTGGGTCAGTCTGGGACGGATCTTCTTCCGTTTGCCAGTCGTATACGCATTCATTGTTCATTGCATCCCACGTTCCGCCGGTACTTGTACATGCGGTTTCTTCTGTGTAATCTTTATCTTCTTCCTCTTCCTCTTTTTCTTCTTCCTGCTTTTCGACAGTTCCGGTGGATGTGGTTGTCTTATCACCTTGAGACAGGAATTCTGTTTTGATATAACCACCGTTATATGGAGAGACACCAGCTGGAATTTCGATGTCTGTATACGTACCATATTGTTCACAGAAATCAAGCATGTAATGGCTGATATCAAAAGCTACGGTATAAGCGGACACGGAATATGTCGGGATGTAATAGCCTTGTTGTTCATATTGACGAGTATAACCGGACCATACCGCAATGGTGAACTGGGATGTATAACCGACAGACCATTCATCACGGATCGAACTTTGTGGGATACCCCACTGCAATCCGTCGGTACCCCAGTCGGAAGTTCCTGACTTACCATATACAGGATAAGTCGAAGTCAGCTTTTCGTTGAAGTTCTGGTATCCACCATGCACCACCTTGTAAAGTAGGAAGGACATCATAAAAGCAGCTTCTTCACTGATAACTTCGATTGGTGTTGTATCTGTTTCAAATTTTTTCTTGTCGGTTCTACGTGTCGCATATCGAACAGTATGGGCATCGACCCTTTTTCCCTTATTGGCAAAGATGGAGTACGCATTGGCCTGCTGGATCGGAGAAGCATACATACTGCCACCGCCGATACTGTACTGTTCGGTAAATTCTTCACATACATCTTTATCGAAACCAAGTTTTTCACAGAAATCGATCCAATAGTTATACCCCTTGGCATCGATCAGATCCAACATGGCACCGGCAGCACATGTATTTTTGGAAACACCCAGCGCATAAGCCAGACTGATTGTGCCACTGTATGTACCATCAGAGTTCTGCAGATCCACACCACTGTGCCAGTAATCCTTCTTTTTATCCTCCACAGCGTGCTCTGTAGACCATCCTAATATATCAAAAGTGGATGAATAGGCCATCAGTGGTTTCATCGAAGATCCCGGTTGTTTACGATCTGTCGCGTTGTTGATCTTTACATTGTCAGTATGATAAGTTCGTCCCGGACCAATCGCAATGATTTCTCCGGTTTCGTTATCCAGGATGCCAAAACCAACATCAAAAACTTCATTCGGGAAATTCACGGTTTCTCCGTCACAAATCTTATCTGCTTCTTTCTGTACGCTTGTGTTCAAAGCAGTATAGATGTCCATAGGGATGATACTTGGATCCTGTCCTGTCAACGCCTGTGTTTCTTCGATGACCAGGTCAATATAAGACTGGTTCGGATCATCACTGGTTTCCAGCGTCTGTTTTAAAGAGTAGGATAATTTTGTACTGCATGCCAGATCATGCTCTTCTTGAGTAATATATCCATGCTGCAGCATAAGGTCCAAAGTCGCATTTCTACGTTGCTGACCGGCTTTCAGATGATCCATTTCGAAATCGGTCTGATTGGCCAGCGGATTGTATGTACTCGGGGCATTGATACATCCGGCCAAGAAAGCACATTCTTCTAAATTCAGCTGAGCTACATGTTTTCCGAAATAGTATTCGCATGCTTTTTCAATACCACGTGTACTGTTTCCGGAACCAAACCAGATCCGGTTGACATAATATTCAAAAATATCTTCTTTGGAGATACTTTGTTCGGCAACCAGAGACAAGTAGATTTCCTGAATCTTTAATTTCACTTGATCATATTTGGATATGCTGCCTTTTTCTTTTAACAGTTTCTGCTCCTGATTTTTGGTGAACGCATTATCGATCATCTGCATCGTCAAAGTTGAACCACCCTGGGAGAAATCGCCGGTCCGCAGGTTGGTGATGGCAGCCGACAGGAATCGAGGCATATCAAATCCGTTGTGGTCAAAATAACGGGAATCCTCAATAGCCAGGAAAGCATCAATTAAATTTTGCGGCAGTTGTTCATAGGTGACATCATCACGAATTTCCTCACCAAACTCATAAATTAATTTTCCGTTTGTATCATAGATTCGTGAACTTGCCATGGCCTGCAGACCATCCTGACTGAAACGCATTCCTTCCGGATCGTTAATGACATTGACTAAGATAAAGAATACGGATATACATCCGACCAGGAATATAGTCAGGATCGCAATCGCTATCTTATTCCATATATCCAGACGCCGTTTAATCTGCTTTGGCGGTTTATTTGATTCCGAATTCTGTGAAGACTCCTTCTTCTGGAATTTTGGCATTTTTATGTTCGGCTTTTTTATTTGAAATTTAGCCATACTATTGTTCCTCCTTGAAATACAGACGATCGACCTCTTTCAGATATGCCAATCGGGGATTTAGTCCTTCTTGAATTAAATGACCGTTTTCCTGAAACCATATATAAGGAATAGATTCTCTATTCAGCGAATGAATTTCGTCAATCAGCTGACAGGCATCGACCAGATAGGTTTCATTATGATAAGTAAAACGGATGATAAAGAATCCGATTCCTCCATGGTAATGTACATTTAATAGATGTTCTATCTGATGTGGATGAATTAAAAAGTTCGGAAAACTTGTTTTGTTTTTGGTTTCCTTCGCTTCAAAATCTATGTATTTTCCTTTATAAACACCATTGTAATCCGTGGTGGACGGGGTTCGATAGTACGCTTCAACAATCTTAGCGCGGTTACGTGACGGATAATCCACACGAACAACCTGGATTGGAGTTGGTTTTTTGTATATCAGGGCGATATCGGCCGCTTTATAATAGGCATTAGATTCGTTGACATCGTTTTCCAAACGCATCCCGCGACCGCTGTGATAGTCCTTTACAGTATGCGAAGAACGAACGGTTGCGCCCGTTGGATATTTAATCGTACTCATCGCCCTCATTATATATGAAAACAAGGGAACATTCAAATTATGGTTGATTTTTTAGGGTAGAAACGGCATAATTATAAAGAGTATTAGAGGAGTGATACAAATGGCGAATGAAATGAATTTAACCGCTCAGGATGTATATTCGAAAGAGTTCCATGTGGATCTGAAGGGATATGCACCTGCAGAAGTCGATGAATTTTTAGATCAAATTATTGAAGATTATCAGTTATATGATGAAAAGATTGAAGAATTAGGGCAGGCAGTGACTCGTTATGAGGCTAAAATCAAGGAACTGCAACAGGAAATCTATACATTAAAAGCAGACAATGACAAGTTAACTGAAAAGATCAGCACAGGTATGGTTAACACAAATACAGATCAGGTAGATATCCTGAAACGAATTGCCCGTCTGGAAAAAGCTGTATTTGAAAAAGCTGAATAACTGATTCTAAATCGCAGCTGCTGACGTAAGTTAGAGGAAAGTCCATGCTCGCACGGTCTGTGATGACCGTAGTGTTTGTGCTGGATGAAACGATAAATCCAGGCAGTGTTATCACTGACGGCAACTTTAATCCTAAGGGAAACTATGGAAGCGAGTTATAAAGTGCCACAGAGACGAGCCATCTGAGAAATCGGATGGGTGGAACGGGTAAACCCCGCAAGCGAGAAACCCAAATTTGGTAGGGGAGCTGGTCGGAATGAAACGAAAGGAAGACCGGATAGGGAAACCTATAGATAAATAGCTGCATATACAGAACATGGCTTATGAATTTAGGATCCTAAGAGCACAGAGGTGCTCTTTTTTTTGGAAAAAAAAAGACCGTTTAGCGGTCTTTAGCAATCCTTGGTTTAATTGATTTATATAATAAAGGAACAGCAACCATGGTTAAAATAATTGTCGGGAGCATATAAGTGGCATTGTATGTCAAGGAGCCCCACCATGGAGTAGACCATACGACAACACCACTGATCACACTGCTGAGCAGCCGGATCAAATTGGTAATCAGCACGCCTGTATAAAAGAAACCGAAGTTTGGAAAGCAGCTGGCTAATCCATATGCAGAGAAAGCAATCAGATAGTCCAAAAGGAATCCCAGTAGATTCGGTGTGTACATAGGTCCAGTCACAAACTGGGCAAAGACACTGACAACGGCCACAAACAAGCCTTTTTTCCATCCCAGATGATAGCTTGCGATCAACAAGGCGATAGTAGATAACCCTAAACTTCCGCCATTTGGCATCTGAAGAATCGGCAAAGTATTGACAAAGGTATCCAATACCATAAACAATGCGACATAAAATGCCATTAGAACAAGATCCTTGGTTTCGATACTTTTCTTCATAAAAAAACACCTCCATTTGAAGGCGTAAGGAACTGATACAGACTCCCTACGCTAGTATTACCTAGATCAGGTGATAAGGGACTGCTTTTGCATCTCAGCCATTCGGCGCCCCTGTCTTCCCTTTTTTTATTATATAGAAGTTACAAAAAAAATCAATTAATGTTTTAATAAAAAATAATGGATTTCCGGCACAGCATTGTACCGCATATCTATGTTCGTGCATCCGGTCCCGGCAGACAGCTCATATTCAAAAGACAAATCCTTTGAAAGGCTGCGATTGAGTTTTTTTGCCCCTTCGATCGTCTTGTACGGACCCAGGATCGGAAAATTGACCTGGGTATCATGGGCATGCCCGGCTAACGCATATGATATCGATGTCTGTGCCAGCTCTTCATTGGTCAGAGTATCCGGCTGGTGGGCAATCAAGAGGTTAAATTCTTTATCCGATGCCCCATTGGCTGCCTCTTTGACATTGGCATCCATGCTTAAACCAATGATCCGAATGTGATTGACGCCTTGGTTGTAGACTAGGACACTATGATTATCCAGTACCTCAACCTGCGCTTCTTTATAGATATTCAGGATTGCATTTCTTCGCTGTTCATCTTGCAGATCTTTTTCTCCCCAAACCGCAAATTTGCCTAATGGGGCATCAATACTTGCCAGATATTTTGTGAGAAGTTCTTTGTTGGCATTGGTCAGTTTTGTATCACTATCAAATAAATCGCCTCCGAAAATCAAAATATCCGGGCTCAGTTCGTTGATCTGTTCAAACACTTTTTGTGTCCTGTCCTTATTTTCGAAGGCACCATATTGCAGATCTGTAAAGTAGACGATAGAGACATCGTCCATTGTGAGAGGGATCTTATTGTTTTTCAAGGTCTGGTAATCTACTTTCAATCGATTGGGAGCCACCTTTACCGAATAGAATAAAGAGGCATCAAAAGCCAGTACGATTGCCAGCAGACAGGCGATGATGATCATCAGTCTTTTTTGGAGTTGTGACATTGTTTCACCTCGCTATTGATTCTAACATAGAAAAAGAAGATTATCATCAATCTTCTTTTTATGTATTATTTTTTGCGAGTACGCTTTGCATACATTTTCTGAATTTCTTCCATTGTCTGTCGGGAATTGATGATGACCGGGATGACAATAGGATTTCGATGCGTTTTCTTGTATAAGAACGGTTCCAATGTAGATCGTACACAGTTTTTTAATTCGCCAAAGGTCGTTTTTTCCTTCATTCTCTCTTCTAAAGATTTTCCTACAATAAAGCTGGCTTCTTTCATCAAAGCCTGTGAGTCTTTAATGAATACGAATCCTCGGGAAACGATGACTGGTGGTGCCAGCAATTTGTTGATCTTGGAATCGATGGCGATTACTACGGCAACCAGACCGTTTTCCGCCAGGATCCGCCGGTCTTTTAAGACTGCAGTGGACAAACCGGAAATATCATTGCCGTCTACGTAAATATCATCTCCTTGGAAACGCCAATTGCTCGGAAGAACTTTATGGTTGCGCAAGATCAGTATATCTCCGTTGGCACAGATAAAGATATTCTCTTCCGGAATGCCTGTATCTCTGGCAGTTCGTCCATGATGCAGAAGCATTTTGAATTCACCGTGGATTGGCATAAAGTAGGTCGGGCGGATCAGCTGAATCATCAATTTTTGTTCTTTCTGGCTGGCATGCCCTGTGGTATGCAGATTCGTCAGGATCGACTTGGTCAGAACCGTTGCGCCTGCTCGGAACAGGTTGTCTACGACTTTATTGACACTGTCTTCATTGCCCGGAATCGGATTGCTTGAGAAAATGATCGTATCTCCGGGTTTTAAGTGAATAAACCGGTGTGTACCTGCAGCAATACGTGACAGGGCGGCCAATGGCTCTCCTTGCGAACCGGTACATATGATACATACTTTGTCATCTGGTGTATAAGCCAATTCATCCGGTGTGAGCATCTGATCGTTTCGGATATGGATAGTCCCCATCTTTCGCCCAATATCAACGATATTCTCCATGCTTCGTCCGAAAACGATGACCTTACGTTCGCATTTTATGGCAGCTTCGATGATCTGAGCGACCCGATGTACATTGGAGGCAAAAGTTGCCACAATCAGACGTTGTTCGGTGTTGCGGATAATATCCAGAATTTCCTTGGCAACCGTACGTTCGGAAATAGAAAAATCCTCTACGCTGGAATTGGTTGAATCGGACAACAACAGGTCTGGATGAATAGTACCGATAAATGCCATTTTTTGATAATCGGCATTGGTACCGACCGGTGTCAGGTCAAATTTAAAATCACCTGTGTGAACGACCGTTCCGTTTGGTGTATTTACAAATACACCCAGAGAATCCGGAATGGAATGTATGGTATTAAAAAATCCAGCTGAGAAATACTTTGTTTTTACATGTGATTCATCACTGATTTCAGTAATCTTGGTAGTTTCCAATCCATGATGCTCGGACAGTTTTTTCTGGATCAGCGCTTTGGCGAATCTTGGTGCATAGATAGCATCAATTTTAACCTGGCGCAATAAAAACGGGATACCACCGATATGGTCTTCGTGACCATGCGTGATAATAAGAACTTTATGCTTTTTATTCATGCGAATGAGATGATGATAGTCTGGAATCACATAGTCCACGCCTAATAATTCATCGCCTGGAAATAATACTCCGCAATCTATTATCAATATTTCATCATCATGTTCCAGACAATACATATTTTTGCCCACTTCGCCCAGTCCTCCCAAGGCATAGACTAACGTATCGTCTTTTTCTACATGATATGTTTTGGTCACATTCGCATGCCTCTCATTTAAGAATAAATTATGTGGCATATGGACCTCTTTCTATCGTTATTTTCATTATAGCAAGTTCCTGCAAAAAAAGACAGAAGCTAAATTACTTCAGCTTCTTCGTCCTCTTTCCAAGGGTTGACCGTGTCGATCCGGTCATAAAACAGTACTCCAGATAAATGGTCGATTTCATGCTGCAGGGCAATCGCAAAATAGCCGCTGGCAGCTAGAACAACCTTTTTATCCTGTATCAGATCATACGCACGTACTTTGATACGAGCATGACGGAAGACATGGCCCGGATGCTCATCCTTTACAGACAGACAGCCTTCTCCGTTTTCCAGATAAGCATTCTGGACCGACTGGGAGATGATCTTCGGGTTGACCAAAGCTGCTTCGTGGATACCATCGCTATCCGGCACAACCACCGCCAGCATCTGTTTGGGAATTCCCAGCTGTATTGCAGCAATGCCCACAGCCGGAATGAGCCCTTCCGCCTGGGCAATCTCTTCATCCTGGGAGTTTTTCACATATTCCAGCATAGCTTGCAGCAGTTCTCTATCTTCATCCTTTAATGGAAGTTCAACTTCTTCACTTTTTAACCGGATCCGAGGATCGGAATCCAGAATAATATCGTTTTGAGTAATTTTCATATTTTCACCTTCTAAAACATTTTAATTCATTTTTTATAGGTTGACAATTTATTTGATGCTCAAATATGATAGAATGACCATATGACGAAGAAAAAAAACAAGAATTTTTTATTGTCTGCCATTCAGTTACGGGCAGGCAGTGATCCATGGATCACCATATTTGTGTTTATTCTGGCACTGTTTGGCTCACTGATGGTTGTCAGCACCAATGTTGGACAGACCATTTCAAGTCCGGGCATTGTCCTTTCAACTAGTGTAAAACAGATCATTACGCTGTTGATAGGCTATATTTGTATGATGGCGGCCTCCAAATTTTTCAACTTTCGCTTTTTCAGCCGCATTCAGGTTGTGGTAGTCATAGTGATGATTGTTCTGATGATATTACCATTCGGTTTTGCGGAATCTGGCGGTTCGCATGCATGGATCCGGTTGCCGGGCGGTTTTACTATTCAGCCGGCCGAATTTGTCAAGCCGTTGATGATCCTGCTGGTAGCGACAGCTATATATATTTCGAAGAAAAAGAAACACATGGCGGATTCACCGAAATCACTTTTCTATTTTCCTTTACGCGCAATGTTTTTCTTTACACTGGAACTTGTGGCACAAAAGGACTTGGGGACGCTGACTATTGTATTTATGATTTTCTTTATCTGCCTGCTGATTCCGGATTATCCGACTTTGATCCGCTTCCAAAGACGACTGAAGCTGTTAGCTTTTGCAGGCGTTGCGGCGGCGGTCGTATTGTTCGGAGTAACAGATATTGGAACGGATATTCTGGCAAAGACACCGTTCTCTCATGTTGCGGTGCGTATTGAAAATATGAAGAATCCATACGAAGCGAATAAAATTTATGGAGAGAGCTATCAGCCCGCCAATTCTCTGTATGGTATTGGCAGTTCGGATTTCTTTGGAAAGGGAATCGGTGAATCTGCCCGGAAGTACGGTTATTTGACCCAGGCAGATAACGATTATATCCTTGCGGTCATCATTGAAGAAACCGGGATCTTCGGCTTCGGCTTGATCGTGCTTCTGTACTTCCTGCTGATCGGAAGGCTTTTCTATTTTGCGTTTAAGACCAATGAGGTCGTCCATAAGATCGTTCTGGGAGGAACGGCTACGTATCTGTTCATGCACTTCTTCTTAAATGTCGGTGGTGTCGTCTGTTTGATTCCGTTCACAGGTGTGCCGCTGTTGTTTATTAGTAGTGGGGGTTCCAGCTTGTTTGCAATCAATATGGCTATTGGTGTCTGTCAGTACAGTATCAGCAGAATACGTATGAAGGAGACAATCTGATGCGGATCGTAGCTGGGAAATACGGATCTCGTCCGTTGAAAACATTGAGTGGCGATGCAACGCGGCCTACTTCTGACAAAGTCAAGGGGGCCGTCTTTTCCAGTTTAGGCGGTCGGTTTGCCGGGGGCCGTTTTCTGGATTGTTACAGTGGATCGGGAGCTATGGCGTTGGAAGCCATCAGTCGGGGGATGGATCAGGCTGTCTGTGTGGATCAAAGCCATGCAGCCTGTCGTATCATTCAGGAAAACATTCGGACATTAGGTGTACAGGATCAATGCCTGGTACTACAACAGGATATTTTTCGTGCAATCGATCAACTGACACAACCTTTTGATCTTGTTTATATCGATCCTCCGTATTCTAAACAAAAAAACGAAGAACTGATCAGCAAACTGGACCGGATGCATCTGATCAAAGAGCAGGGAATCCTTGTGGTGGAGAGTGCTGATGGAGACCACCTGCCGGATGCGATAAATGACATATATAAATATAAGGAAAAGAAATACAGAAACACAAAGATTACATACTATCGAAAAGGAGAATAAAAATGACCAAGGCGGTATTTTGCGGGACCTTTGATCCTGTCACAAAAGGACATATAGATATCATTGAAAGAGCCTGTCGGATCTTTGATACAGTGATTGTCTTCGTTTCCGTAAATTCAGAAAAGACAATGATGTTTTCCAAAGAACAGAGGCTGGAATGGTTGAGGAAGGCAACGGCACATCTTGAGAATGTGATGTGTAAGGAAACAGAGGGACTGACTGTAGATGCTTGTAAAAAAGAAGGAGCTACCATATTGATCCGGGGACTTCGTAATAGTATCGATTTCAGCTATGAGCAGAATATGGCATCGATGAATCAGCTTATCGACCCATCATTGGAAACCATTTGTTTATATACGAAACCGGAATACGCCATATGTTCAAGTTCCAATGTCAAAGAACTTTTAAAATACCATTTGGATGCATCGGCATTGGTGCCGGCCTGTGTATGGAATGATTTAAAGGAGGCAAGATAAGATGAAATCTTTTGTGGAGTGGATGCATAAAAATGGATATAAGGTGTCAGATCCGCGCCTATACGAAGAGGCTTGTACACATTCTTCATATGCGAATGAGCATCGCAACAGCGTGGATAACAATGAACGTCTGGAGTTCATGGGAGATGCGGTATTGCAGGTCTGGAGTGCAGACCAGCTGATGCATATGGAACCTAAGCTGCATGAGGGACAAATGACGACATTAAGAGCACAGACAGTATGCGAAGCAACGTTGGCAAAGCTTAATGGACAACTGGGCTGGAATGAATATCTGCGGTTAGGTGTCGGGGAAAGAAAAACCGGGGGCCGGTATCGGGCCAGCATCATGGCAGATCAGTTTGAAGCCTGTATTGGTGCAATTTATTTGGATCTAGGATATGGTGTCTGTGATGAAATATTGACCCGCGTGATGAAACCAGTTTTCACACAGCACAAAAGTGAAGATGTAACGGATTATAAAACCCATTTACAGGAGGTAATTCAAGCAGATTCCCGCAAAACCATTCAGTATCGTGTATTGGAAGAGGTTGGACCTAGCAATGCACCGACCTTTACCATGGGTGTTTATCTGGATGACATTTTGTTGGGAATCGGTACCAGTGGCACAAAAAAGAAAGCAGAGCAGCTGGCAGCCAAGAACGCCTTCGATAAAATGGCAAAATAGAAAGAGGGATACTATGAAACACTTCAATGTATATGAAGTTATGGAACAGTGTATAGCGGCAGAGAATCTGACGTATTTTGAAAATGCCGAATATGTGCATCCCCCTGTTTTTCATTCAAAAAGAAGTGTGTTGGAGCTTCATCTTCAGTTGGAAAATGTTCTTCCTTTTGAAGTATACCGGTCCGTTTGTCATGATCTGAAAATGCATTTACATGTGCATACAGACCTTTTCATACGGGCGCTCAATCCTAAAACGGATATGGCGCAACTGGACCAGTATGTGCGTGATTTGGCGGAAAAACAAAAATCATTACGTCCATTTCTTTATCTTCATCCCTATGAGGAAAATGAAACGGTTTGTTTTTCGACCAAAGAAACGGATCGCTTGTCCGCTATCAAAAAGGCTCTGCCGGAACTGGAAAAACAGTTGTTGAAAGTAGGAATCTCCATGGATCTGGTATGCCTGCTTTTAGAAGATGATGAGGAAATTGAGACCAAAGAAGTTGCGATACCAGTGGAAAGATCAGCAAGCATTGAACCGAAAAAACCGGCATTCGGCCCGAAACAGGTAACCGAATATGCAATTGGAGATCTTCGTGTCGGAATGACAAATGTCAGCTGTGTGGGGCATATTTTCTCTTTGGAAACAAGAGTCATGAAAAGCAAACGCAGTATGCAGCTGATCTATATCAGCGACTATAAAGATGCACTGGTTGCCAAGCGGTTTGAAGGCAGACGTTGTTCCAAAGAAGAAATGGAAGAACTGAAAACAGGGCAGACTGTGCGCATTACCGGTGATGTGGCGTATGACAGTTATTCAAAAACGGATTCGTTTTTGATTTCCAAGTTGGAACCTGTCACGGTCAAGGAACGGACAGATACTGCAGAACAGAAAAGAATAGAGTGGCATGTTCACTCAAACTTTTCAGAGATGGATGGAGTCAGTTCCATTGAGGATTATATCCAGACTGCTTATGACTGGGGAATGGATGCAATCGGCGTTTGTGACCATGACGTGGTGCAGGCTTTTCCGTTTGCTCAATATAAGATGCGGGCATTGAATAAAAAAGATCCGAACCGACCATTCAAAGTTTTATATGGTTGTGAAATGAGTATGATCGATCAGGATTTTAAAGTTGTATTTAATAACGATCATCGAACGTTGGAAGATGCAGAATATGTTGTGTTTGACCTGGAAACCACCGGTTTATCCAACCGGCTGGATAAAATTATTGAATTCGGTGCCGTTAAGATGAAAAATCGTGAAGTGATCGACCGTAAACAAATGTTTATCAATCCGAAGATGTTGATTCCGGCCGATATTACCAAACTGACACATATTACACAAAGAGATGTGGATCCGGCGCGCCCTATTGATCAAGTATTGGATGAAATTCTGGATTTTATTGGCGATGCCATTCTGGTGGCTCATAACGGGGTCTTCGACCTTGGCTTTTTAAATGCAGCCTGTCGGGTCTGTGGCCGTCCGGAGATTTCCAATCCGATGATTGACACATTGCCGTTAGCCCAGATCCTTATCGATATGAAGAATTACCGGTTGGGGGCTGTCTGCCGTCACTACAATGTTGCGTATGACGGAGAAGGTGCGCATCGTGCCGATTATGATGCTGAGGTGCTTAGCCGATGTATGTGCCATATGTTAAATGCATTTGAAACCAATGCCACACTGGATACCATGGCCAATATGCCGGCTGAGGATCACATTTATAAAAAGCATCCACATCATGTGACAGTCTATGCCAAGGATAAACAAGGACTGAAACAGCTGTTCGAGCTGGTGACATTGGCCCATACGGAATATTTATCCTATAATAAAAAATCTACTTCAAACAATATCATGGCATATCCGCGAATTGTTCGGGACGAGATTGCCAAACGACGAAAAGATGGGCATTTGCTTATTGGTTCTGCCTGTCAGAACGGAGAGATCTTTGATTTGGCACAGACCCGTAGTGAGGCAGACCTTGAAAAAGCGATGGGTTTCTATGATTTTATCGAAGTACAACCATTATCGTGTTATAAAAATCTGCTGGATCGTCATGCAATCCACTCGGTAGAAGATCTGCAGACCATTCTGTTGTTTATTATCGATAAAGCCGAGGAGTTGGGAAAACCGGTGCTGGCAACGGGAGATGCGCATTATGTGCATCCACACGATAAACGTGTTCGTGATGTATACATCAATGCGAAAGCTATCGGCGGTGTTCGTCATCCTTTATATATATATGATATGAACCGTCGAAAGGCAACCAGTGCGCCGGATCAGCATTTGCGAACTACACAGGAGATGCTTGAGGAATTCTCATGGTTGCCGGAGGATAAAGCTTATGAAATTGTGGTGGAGAATACCCAGAG
>DGUK01000026.1:0-5804 GCA_002394635.1 Faecalitalea sp. UBA4312 | reverse complement strand
AAGCTGAGGGACATTTGTTTTAAGACAGCCCATGAGACTTACGGAGATGATTTACCGGAAATCGTTGAAAAACGTCTGAATCGTGAATTAGACAGTATTATTGGCCATGGATATTATGTGGTTTACTATATTTCGCATTTGCTCGTTAAAAAGAGCAATGACGATGGATATATTGTCGGATCGCGAGGATCCGTTGGCTCCAGTTTTGCGGCCACAATGTCAGGGATCACAGAGGTAAATCCTTTGATCCCACATTACATCTGTCCGCATTGCCGGCATAACGAATTCTTGCCGGAAGGGACTGTCAGTTCCGGTTTTGACTTACCGGATAAAGAATGTCCAATCTGTCATCACATCATGAAAGGCGATGGACAGGATATTCCATTTGAAACCTTTTTGGGGTTTGAAGGGGATAAGGTGCCGGATATTGATCTGAACTTTTCCGGAGAATACCAGCCAGTGGCGCATAATTATTGTAAAGAGGTTTTCGGCGAAAAACATGCATTCCGTGCCGGAACGGTCGGCACGGTAGCAGAAAAAACCGCCTATGGATATGTTAAAGGATATGAGGAAGAGATGGAGCTGGAACCGTTCAGCGATGCGAAACGAACCGATCTGGCAAAATGCTGTGAAGGAGTCAAACGGACGACCGGACAACATCCGGCCGGCATCGTTGTGGTTCCGGAGGATATGGATATTCATGATTTCACGCCGGTCCAGTATCCGGCAAACAATCCGTTCTCAGAGTGGAAAACGACGCATTTCGATTTCCATCATATTCATGACAATATCCTGAAATTTGATATATTGGGACACGTGGATCCGACAGCGATGAAAATGCTGGAGAATCTAACAGGGATCGATGTAACCACATTACCGATGAATGATCCGGAAACCATGGAAATCTTCTCATCGATACGAAGTCTGAAGATTGATTCGACCCGATACGACCAAGAGACCGGTGCTGCCGGAATTCCTGAGTTCGGTACCCCGTTTGTACGGGGAATCCTGGAAAAAACAAGACCAACGACCTTTTCTGAATTGGTGACTATTTCCGGTTTGTCTCATGGAACCGATGTTTGGCTGGGAAATGCAGAAGCTTTGATCGATGCCGGCACTTGTGTTCTTAGTGAAGTCATCGGATGTCGTGATGATATCATGGTAGAGCTGATGGCCTATGGTCTGCAGCCAAAAATGGCTTTTACCATTATGGAAAGCGTACGTAAAGGCAAAGGTCTGAAGGATGAATGGATCCAGGAGATGAAAGCCAATAATGTACCGGGCTGGTATATTGATTCATGTCTGAAGATCAAATACATGTTCCCGAAAGCCCATGCAGTTGCTTACGTTATGATGGCAGTTCGTATCGCATGGTTCAAGGTGCACAGACCGATTGCTTATTACTGCATGTTCTTTAGTATTCGCTGCGATGCCTATGACATCCAGACTATGATTGCCGGTGAACAAGCGGTGAGGGAGCGAATGTCGGCTATCCGTGCCAAGGAAAAAGATAACTCGGTGACTGTGTCTGATAAGGAAAAAGCCATTTATTCCACTTTAGAACTAGCCTTGGAAATGTTCTGTCGAGGATATCGTTTCTCCAACCTGAGCATTGAGCGCAGTGATGCAACAGATTTTCTTCCGGATCCGCTGGATGACAAGAGCATCATTCCTCCATTTACATCCATTGATGGTCTGGGGGCCAACGTTGGACGTTCCATCGTAGCAGCCCGTAAAGCACGACCGTTCTTATCCAAAGAAGATGTGCTAAAGCGGACACAGTTATCCAAAACTTTACTGGATGTAATGGATAATATGCAGGCACTGGAAAACCTTGATGATGAAAACCAAATGACGCTATTCTAAAATCATAATAATTTCGAAATTAGTAAGACATAATTAAAATATTTATGTATAATATATTTTGTTACGATTGGAGGAAATGTGATGCGTGATTTAGAAATGTTTGCGATCATTGAAGAAGAACAAAATCGTCAAAGAGACAATATTGAACTTATCGCCAGTGAAAACTTTGTTTCCCAGGAAGTCATGGAAGCACAAGGAAGTGTGCTGACCAATAAATATGCCGAAGGCTATCCGGGAAAACGTTATTACGGTGGATGTGTGAATGTGGACAAGGCAGAGGAAATTACTAGACAGCGTGCTTGTCAGCTGTTTGGGGCAGAGCATGTAAATGTTCAGCCGCATTCTGGAAGTCAAGCCAATATGGCTGTCTATAATGTATTGCTGGAACCAGGAGATACCGTATTGGGTATGGATCTGACCAGTGGTGGCCATTTAACACATGGACATCCGTTAAATTTCTCAGGCCGTCTATATAGTTTTATTGCTTACCAGGTAGATAAAGAAACCGAAAGAATTGATTATGATGCATTGGAACAACTAGCGATGGAAACAAAACCAAAGCTGATCGTAGCCGGTGCCAGTGCATATCCACGTATCATTGATTTTAAAAGGCTGCGCGAGATTGCGGACAGATCCGGAAGTTATCTGATGGTGGATATGGCTCATATTGCCGGATTGATCGCAGCCGGGTTCCATCCGAGCCCGATTCCGTATGCGGATTTTGTGACCACGACGACCCATAAAACATTGCGGGGACCACGTGGCGGCATGGTTTTCTGTAAAGAAGAGTTCGCCAAGAAACTGGATTCCCGTGTATTCCCGGGTATGCAGGGTGGACCGCTGGAACATGTCATTGCTGCCAAAGGGGTTGCGTTATATGAAGCAATGCAGCCGGAGTTTAAGGATTATATCGAGCAAGTATTAAAGAATATCAAAGTGATGGAAAGAGGCTTCAACGAAGCCGGCTTCCGTATGGTATCCGGAGGAAGCGATAACCATCTGATCCTGCTCGATGTTATGGGATCTATTGGCATGACGGGAAAAGATGCGGAATATCTTCTGGATCTTGCCGGCATCACTTGCAACAAGAATACGATTCCTTTTGATACGCAGAAACCATTCTATGCATCTGGTATCCGATTAGGAACGGCCGCTATGACAAGCCGTGGATTCAAGGAAGCAGAGTTTGAAAAAGTAACAGAATGGATCATTCGTGTATTGAAGGCCAACGATGAAGCTGTTTGTGCACAAGTCAAAGAGGAAGTTCTGGCATTGACCCGCCAGTTCCCGACTGAGGCGCAGATTTGATACGGATCTTAGCCGTTGGCAAAAACAAGGATTCTTCACTAAGACAGCTTGAAAAAGAATACATCAAGCGTGTTTCTCCCTTCACCAAGATCGAACTTCTCGAATTAAAGGATGAAGCAAACATCCATATTGACCGGGAAAGCGAGATTGAAAAGGTAAAGGAAAAAGAAGGTAACCGCGTATTGGAAAAGATTGGTCCGCAGGATTTTGTGATCCTTTTGGATCTGCACGGGAAAATGATGGATAGCGAGACGTTTGCGACAGCATTGAATACGTGGGAGTCCCTTCATTCCCGCCTGGTGTTCGTGATTGCTGGCTCTTTGGGACCGAGTCCAGCATTGATCCGTGCCAGTCATGTTCGATGGAAATTATCGGACCTGACATTCACACATTTAATGACAAGGATATTGGTTTTAGAACAGATTTACAGGGGAAAAATGATCATAAATCATCGTCCGTATCATAAATGAAATTTCTTATTAACAAAACAAAATAGTTATGCTATTTTATCAGTAGAAAGGGGATAAAATATAATTTAAGGGGATGCAACATGAGGTTTTATAGGGGATTGATTGTTTTGAACATCATGTTTGCGCTGATTGTGATTTTTGAAATTGTAGGCTATGCGTGGATCATTAAAAAGACGGTATGTGTCCATATTGTCATTGATGGACTTGTTGCGATTGCCTCATTGTTTGATGTCGCATGGAGCGCTCGGCTTTGGCCGAAATGAAGAGCTCTGAAGGAGTCGGTATAATACCGGCTCTTTTTTATAAAGAAAAATCAAATGAAGAGTTAAAAAGTTCGCTATATATAAGAGGATAAAAGTGAATGATTATAACGTTTCTTTACGTAAAAATCTATGAAAACAAAAGGGCAAGTGATATAATAGGAAAGGAAAAATACAATAGGAGGATTCATAATGACAAAAAGAACTGTAAAAGATCTTGACGTAACTGGCAAGAAAGTACTTGTACGTTGTGATTTTAACGTTCCTAGACAAGATGGTGTGATTACAGATGATAATCGTATCGTCATGGCTTTACCTACAATCAAATATTTGGTTGAAAACAAAGCTAAAATTGTTTTGTTCTCACATTTAGGTAAAGTGAAAACTGAAGAAGACAAGGCAAAAAATAACCTTGAATGTGTAGCTGTACGTTTACAGGAGTTATTGCCTGAAACAAAGGTGACTTTTGTTGGTGTAACTCGTGGGCCTGAACTGGAAGATGCAGTCAATGCGTTGAAGGAAGGCGAAATCGTATTGGTTCAGAATACTCGTTACGAAAAGGGTGAGTCCAAGAATGATCCTGAATTAGGTAAATACTGGGCAAGCTTAGGTGACGTATTCGTAGAAGATGCATTTGGATCTGTTCACCGTGCTCATGCTTCTACAGTAGGTATCCCTACGAACATCAAAGAAAATGGTCTGGGATTCCTGGTAGAAAAAGAAGTTACGATGTTAGGAAAAGCTGTTGATGAACCGGCTCATCCGTTTATCGCTATCATCGGTGGATCCAAGGTATCCAGTAAGATCGATGTAATCGATAATTTATTGAAAAAAGCCGATAAAGTTATCATCGGTGGCGGAATGGCTTATACCTTCATGAAAGCACAAGGTGGTACAATTGGTACTTCTTTGGTAGAAGAAGATAAAGTGGATCTGGCAAAAGAATACTTGGAAAAAGCAGGAGACAAGCTGGTATTACCGGTTGATAACGTAATTGCAGACGCATTCTCTGAAGAAGCAAATACAAAAGTTGCAAAATCCGGACAGATTCCTGATGGATGGATGGGATTGGATATTGGTCCTGAATCCGTTGAATTGTTCAAGAAGACGCTGGAAGGTGCTAAAACTGTTGTATGGAACGGACCGATGGGTGTTTTCGAAATGAAAAAATATGCAAAAGGTACGGAATTAGTATGTCAGGCTATCTCTGAATTACCGGATGCAATCACTGTAATCGGTGGTGGAGACTCTGCTGCGGCTGCTAAACAGTTAGGATATGCTGAAAAATTCTCACATGTTTCTACTGGTGGTGGAGCTTCATTAGAATACATGGAAGGTAAAACTTTACCTGGTATTGCAATTATCAGCGAAAAATAAAAAGGAGAAAGAAAATGAGTAGAAAACCTATTATCGTCGGAAACTGGAAGATGAATAAAAACAATGCCGAAACAAAGGCATTCTTCGAAGCTGTAGATGCTGTTGCAGCTACTGAAAACGCAACATACGGCATCGGAGCTCCATTCACGGATTTACGTGTAGCTTTGGATAACGCAAAGAACCTGATCGTAGCAGCTGAAAACTGCCACTTCAAGGATTCTGGTGCTTATACGGGTGAAATCTCTGTTCCTATGTTAGAGGAATTAGGCGTAAAATGGTGCATCATTGGACACAGTGAACGTCGTGAAATGTTCGGCGATACAGATGAAACAGTAAACTTGAAAGCTAAACGTCTGATTGAAGCTGGAATGACACCGATTCTTTGTATTGGTGAAACAGAAGCTCAATACGATGCCGGAGAAACAGCAGATGTCATCAAATCACAGCTTGCCGGTTCTTTAGCAGGAATCGATCCGAAAGATATTGCCAATATGGTTATCGCTTACGAACCAATCTGGGCAAT
>DGUK01000035.1 GCA_002394635.1 Faecalitalea sp. UBA4312 | reverse complement strand
GAATTCATCACAAACATCAAGACTTCCCTGATGGGACCTCTGGCTGGTGTTGGTGATACGATCTATCAGGGTGTATTGATCCCGATCCTGCTGGCTCTGTGTATTGATATCACACGTGCCGGAAGCGGAAATATCTGGGGTTCTGTACTGTACTCTGTATTGATGCTGGTTATTTCTTATGGATTCTCTTACTGGAACTTCATGTTCGGTTACAACGCTGGTAGCGATGCCATCATGGACTTCCTTGAAAAAGGTATCCTGGACAAGCTGCTGAAAGCCGCATCCATCATGGGATGTATGGTTATGGGTGGTTTGATCGTAAACTACGTAAAATGTAAGTGTGGAATCGTCATCGACGCCGGTGGAACGCAGTTCGCTCTGCAGGAAGTATTGTTCGATGCCGTATTGCCAAACGTTCTGCCTTTAGGTGTTACCATGGGTATCTATTACCTGATGGCTCACAAACACTGGACTTCGATCAAGGTTATCTTACTGATCGTGATCGTTGGTGTTGTAGGCGGATTGTTCGGAATCTTAGCTGCATAAGAATTGAAAAGCGGTGCATGTGCATCGCTTTTTTTGATGGGTAAAAAGAAAAAGCGAGACAAGGGGATATCCTTGTATTCGCTTTTGAAAGGCTTTATTGTCTTGCGATGATCAAAGGAACCTCATGGTCTTGAAAGGCCTGCACGGTAGGTAACTCAATATTCTCGTCGGTTATGATGGCCTTAAACTCATTAATTTCCGCAAAGGGAAACATCGCATTCTTTGTAAATTTCGAATTATCACATACACAGATGGATGTATTGGAATTCTGGATAAACTTCTTTTTCAGATCCACCACATCCATTTTATTATTGGCGGCTCCTTTTTCCAGGCTGATACTGTCACATCCGATAAACGCGATATCTGCCTGCAGGTTATCCACCATCATTTCGGCAAATGTTCCGGTTGTGGAATTAAACTGCTTACGTACGAATCCTCCGAGAAACAGAAGATCGATCTTTGGAGAATCTTTTAACAGGGAAGCAATTTCAAAATAATTGGTCACGATAGTCAAATGAAGAGGACTTCGCGCGACAATCTCCGCAATCTTTAAACAAGTGGAAGATGCGTCCAGTATGATGGAATCGTTATCGTCGATAAACTGAAAAGCACGTTGGGCAATCACGGTCTTTTCCTGATTTGAAAGCCCCAGTCTTGTCTGGATGGTTGTCGGATCCTGATCTCTGAATAAGCAGCGGGCCCCTCCGTGTTCACGACGGATCAGATGCTTTCGATCCATTTCCACAAGATCGCGGCGCATCGTGGCATTGGATACATGGAAATATTCACATAGTTCACTAAAAGGAACATATTCTCTTCGATTGATAAACTCGAGGATTTGTTTTTGACGATTTTCTTTCATAAATTGATTATATACTAATAAAACGTTCAATTCAATACGATAATGAGCGAAAACAAGTCGATTAATATGATTAATTCAACTATGAAATATACATATAATAAAATTGCATAGAAATATGCAAAACAATTGTTTTTGAAACGCTCATATAATGATTGAAAAACGTTCATGATTATTGTATATTAAAATTGCTTAAAGAAAAGAGGCCAAACTATGAAAGCATGTGTAATTGAAAAACCTATGAAATATTCTATACAGGATATTTCGACACCAGAAATTAAAGATGATGAAGTATTATTACGAATTACTGTAGCTGGTATATGTACCAATGATATCCGTGACTACAAAGGATCAAATTATACGTATCCAAGAGTCGGAGGCCATGAATATGCCGGCGTGATCGAAAAGATGGGAAAAGATGTGGATACAAATCTTTTCCATGTAGGACAGAAGGCAACGAACTATATTATTGAAAACTGTGGATGTTGTTATGAATGTAAGCATCACGCTGAAAACTTATGTGGTGCTGCTGCCAATGGACCAACCTTCTATAAGAAAGATGGAACCAGTGGATATTTCGGTTTTGCACAATACAAAGCCGTGAAAGCCAGTCATCTGAACGTATTCCCGGATGATGCGGATGCCAGAGTGATTGCGTTTACTGAACCATTATCCTGCGTCATCAACAGTATCAATAAGACCAATATCCAGTTAGGCGATACCGTCGTTGTGATCGGTGGCGGTGTCATGGGACTGATGCACGTCATGTGTGCTGTCAAACAGGGGGCTAATGTAATCGTTAGCGAAACCCAGGAAGCGCGCCGCAAACTGGCATTGGAATTAGGAGCCAAAGCTGTCATCGACCCGATGAATGAGGATCCGGTGGAAAAAGTGAAGGAACTGACAAATGGTCAAATGGCCCAGGTTGTCTTCAATACGACCGCCATTGCCGCTGTAGCGGATCAGGCCATCCAGATGACCGGCAAACGGGGAACCGTTGTGATGTTTAGCTCGATCCATCCGAATACACCAGTCCCTGTGGATTTAGGAAGAGTACATTCCAATGAGATCCGTATTCAGGGAAGTGTCAGCACAACCGCTACTTCCTTCGCTCAGGCAGTGGACTGCCTGACCAACGGCATCATCGATATCACCCCATTGATGGATAAAATGTTTGAGTATACCGATGTAACGGAAGCCATGGAATATGCATGTCGTCCGGATACATATAAAGTATTGATTCATTTTTCAGATTAATAAGGAGGAAAAGAAACTATGAAAATCGCAAATGGTTATGATTTGATCGAATTCGCACAAAAGAACAACTTAATGTTACCTGCATTTAATACGACAAATTTGGAAATGACAAAAGCGATCGTTTTAGGTTTGAACGATGCGCATTTACCGGGCATGATCCAGATTTCTTCAAATAACCTGCACTTATCCAATCCGCAGATCATCGCTGATCTGGTACGTGCCTTCATGAAAGGAACAGATACACCGATTGGATTGCACTTAGATCACGGAAAAAGCTTCGAAGATGTGAAAGCCTGCGTAGATGCCGGATTTACATCCATCATGGTCGATGCTTCTGACCAGGATTTCGAAGGAAACATTGCGGAAGTAAAAAGAACCGTAGAATACTGTCATTTCCACAATGTATTGGTAGAAGCTGAATTAGGCGCTATCATGGGTAAGGAAGATGATATGGTCAATGAAGCGGACTGCAAAACGGATCCGGCAATGGTTAAGGAATTTGTGGAAAGATCCGGCTGTGATATTCTGGCTGTTTCCATCGGTAACGTGCATGGTTTGGATGCTACACCGAAGGTAGATCTGGAATTGTTGAAGCAGATTGCCGAAGTTTGTCCGGTACCATTGGTATTACATGGTGGTTCTGGTATTCCTTTTGAACAAGTGAAAGCTATGAAGCAATACAACATGATCAAAGTGAACTATGGTTCTGATTTACGTCAGGCATATATCCGTACCTTCGGTGAAGCCTATGAAGCAAAACATACGGAAGCCAACCTGTATGGTTTAAGTATGAAGGCTGTGGAAAATGTACGTAAAACAGCCTGTGATCTTGTTCAGATCATCAATGGTTTAAAGTAAGACCATGAACTATTTAGGTTTTGATATAGGGACATCGGCGTGCAAGACAACGGTGATGGATGAAAACGAACAGATTCTCTATGAATCCACCGTGGAATACACCTATGATGAACCACAGAGCGGGTATCGGGAAATCGAACCCGGAACCTGGACAGAGGCCATCGATCAAGAGCTGGCGAATGTATTCGGATCTTTTGATCCGGATACATTTGCGGTGATCGGGGTAACAGGCCAGATGCATACAACGGTATTTATTGACAAGCAGGGTAGCAGCATTCGCCCGGCCATCATGTGGAATGATATTCGTACAGCTTCCTTGGTACAGCCTTTAAAAGAACGGTGTGCTAAGATCGATGAAACCAAATACATCGCACAAATCTTATCAACCGGTTCGCCTTTTGTGAATACATTATGGCTGAAGAAAAATGAACCGGAACACTTCGCAAGGATCCATCAGATCTTAACACCGTATGATTATATCGTCTTTTATTTGACAGGAAAGACAAGCTGTGACTATTGTGATGCCTCGACCAGCTCGATGTACGATATCGTTTCCAAGACATGGTCTCAGGTCATGTTAGATCAGCTGGAACTGGATGCTTCCTGTTTACCTGAGATCCATGCCAGCTGCCAGACCGTTGGCCAATTAAAGCCGTCCTTATGCCGGAAATTCGGTGTCATCCGATCCATTCGTGTCATTGCCGGCACGGGGGATAATCCGGCAACCGCGGTGGCCATGGGTGTCATAAACCAGTCGAGCCCGGTCATTTCGCTGGGAACCAGCGGGGTAGTGATCCTTCCCAAGGAAGATGGAGACTTTGACGGAAAAGGGAAAAACGTCTTGTTTAGTACCGACAGCCAGAAAATATTCAACATTGTACAGGGAACGGTACAATCGGCCGGTGGTACACATTTGTGGTGGATCCGTAAAATTATGGAGACCAATCAGATGGATTTGGATCAGGATCGTATCCA
>DGUK01000082.1:4630-15752 GCA_002394635.1 Faecalitalea sp. UBA4312 | reverse complement strand
GCAAAAAACGAATACTTTGGTTTTTCATCCGGCTGGCCAAGTACGATGTCTCCATATTTAGAAAAACACAAGTAGATGGAAATCATCAAAACGGCCAGGCCGATCATCAGATAATAGATACCTACAGTATCACCAAAGAAAAAGCGGATATCCGAAATCACAGCATTTGACTGCCGAGGCAGAAGAAATAAAAATACGACCAGACCGACAATCAGAAGAAAGGGAACCAATGTGATCATCCAGTCAATTCGTTTGGTATCCAGTTTTTTTTCATTCATATATTTTTCCCTCTCTATCGAACTTCATATAGGTAGGATCAATCTGTCTTAATTCCTGCAGGCTGTCAATTTCCTGAATATCCGACGTCTGCATTTCATAAATACCCAGACTATATTGTTCCGGATAACAGAACAACGCTACATCATCCCAATAGATCGTCCGGTTCTTTTTTTCCTCAAATTCTATCTCCAGGTGTCTCTTTAGTTTCTGAGCATCCTGGGAAGACCATCGCGAAATGGAATACAATTGCCATCCATGTGATCCGCCTGTCCGACTGCAGGATCGAACCACGCCGTTTTCCACCTGCAGCAGCCACTCATCTGTTTCTTTCTCACACCGGACCACATTATACCCGGATCGGGTAAAGTACGGCTGCAGGATACCCGGTTCATAAATCATCTGATCTCCATCCAAGATCATGCAGTCATCCAAATGATCCCTGGCTACATATAAGCTGGCAATATTATTGCATGCATTATAATAGGGATTTTCAATCAAGGTCAGTCCATCATATTTTTGTTCCAGAAACGCAAACTGTTCTTTGAGATAGCCTACGACCACATAGATCTCAGTAATATTATTCCTATGCAAAGCGCTGATGACCGTTTCGATCATTCGCTTGCCATTTACCGATACCAACGGCTTAGGGATCGAGGATGTCACCGGTCTCATCCTTTCTCCGATACCGGCGGCCAGGATGATCGCCCTTTTTACCTGATGTTCGATCATTCGCTCTTTCCTCCTTTTTCCGGCTGCAGGCGGGATCGCACATATCGATAGTACTCTTTTGCGTACCTGTACTGCCGAAGGCTGTATTCACCAAATTCTACGCCCAGTTCTCTTTTATATTCACACCAGTTGCTCCACAACAATCCACAAGCTGCGATATAAGCATAGATTTTTGTGCGTGTCATCGGTGCACATTGATGATCAAAATAGACATCGATCAATTCATCCATCTGCTTTTTATCATAGAGACTATAGATTCCAAACATCGCAATGTCAACGTGCGGGTCCTGCATCCCTGCATATTCCCAATCCGTTAACTGCAGATGCTCGATCCCATCTGTTTCATAGAATAAAAAATTATCCGGGACCGCATCAATATGCGATAAGCACCAGTCATGCTCGGTCTGGTCTATATAGTTTTTCAAAGAATAGATGTTTTGTTTTACTTCAGGATAATCTCTGTATATCGAAGGCTTCCCATTCCACAAGCTTTCATAATATTCGATCTGTTCATAGATATCAAACACATGGTCAACCTTTAATTTCATCGAATGAAATTCTTTGAGCTTTTTCATGCATTGTTTGACATCCTCTATATCTCGACTGTCGCACGTTCTTACATGTTCTAAAAAAGCTGTGATCTTATATCCATTTTCTGCATTGATATAGACTGGATCATCACATAATCCATACCCTTTGATTGCCTGATATACCATTGCTTCCTGCTCCCTGTCTATCAGCTGATTGGTGCCTTCACCGGGAATTCGCATGATATACTTCTGGCCTTTGACTTTAAATAAGAAAGAGCGGTTTGTCATCCCTTTCTTTAGTACAGATATATCTGTAATCTGATCAGACTGGACATGAAACTGGTCCTTAATTATGTCGATCGCATCGGACTGCAGGTGATTGGAATGACTATCCAGATCTCGCAGCTGTTCATAAGTATTTATTTCAATAATGTCTGCAGAATCGACTGTCCGTGCTGCAACGGTCATTCGGTTCTTTCCTTTTTCCCAAAGTGTATCTTCCCAGAATGAAGCATCGTATTTATGATTCTCAGACATTTTTTGAAGTCTGGACTGCACCGTCTTGGCGGCATCGTTTTCCAAGTAACAGATTCCACACATCGTATGGCCGTCCGACTCGGTTGCGACCAGTTCCATTTTCCGGTTAACCCGAACCGGACTTGCCGCATGGATCACATTACTGACCATATACCAGGAATATAATTCACAGGAGCGAAACGGATTTTCTTTGCACCAGAGATCGCAAGGAATGATATAAGTGTGATCAATCTGATCTCTTACAAGAGACAGCGAATACAAATTGTTCTTTTCCATATAATGTGGATTGACTACCAACCGTACATTGTATTGATCGATCAAATATTCAAACTGTTCCTTCATAAAGCCGACAACGATAGTGATATCTGTAACATTCACTTCATGCAGTTGAACGATCAATCGCTCTATCAGCCGCTGACCATTTACCTCCAGCAATCCTTTTGGTGTGCTCAGATTGATTGGAACCATTCGCATTCCGGTACCGGCTGCTAGGATCACCGCATTCTTCGGACGTCCTTTTTTTATTACTTGAAGCCCTCGTTCGGTCATTTGATTTTCTTCATCGATCCATTGTTCATCTTTTAAAGCTTTGATTGCTTTATTGATAAAGCCAACAGAATACCCTGTATGGCTGGCAATAGATCTTTGGTTTTTTTGATGGTTTACATACATGTATGCCAATACATCTAATATTCTACTATTCATGAAATCGTTTTTTCCTTATTACGTGAACAATATACCCTATTTTCCTTTTATCTTCAATACTTGTTCTTCGGAATCGAAGATATTATGATTTTTTCCAATCCGTGGGTTGATAGCAAAATACCCTGCGTACCCATTTTCTTCGATACAGGAAAAAAAGCATTCCGTATATCCATATTGCCTTTCCGAAAATACGAAACCATAAATATTGGATATCTGTTAAATCCGTATGAAATACATGAAACCAGATCCTGCTCCATGAAAACAAATTCAACTCAAAAATATGAAGTGCAAGAAACAATAAACTGTATTTCCCTGTCCAGGACAGAAAAGTTGTCAGCGATTTGCTCGTTTTCTCGATTCCCATCGATACCAGCAGCAGTATGTAACAACCACAAAGACTTCCTAAAATATCCGGCCATCCATGACCAATATCACAATGAACCAGCCAGAAAGATGTAAAATGGCGAATCATCGCAATCCAGATACCAAAAGCAATGAATGTAAACAATGCTTTATATACAAACGGTATCTTTTTCGGGATGTATGGCATGCACTGTTTGATCAAATAACCTATATACATATATAACAAAGCGCAACCGCCAGCTTGGATGCTTAACGGAAGCCAAATGATCTTACTTGTATAGCAGCAGACGGAAAAGATTCCCAGAACAAAAGGAATCTGCACCCATTTCTTCCATCCGGCTATCATCTTTAAACATACTTCGCCCCAGAATGTGGCCCATAGAAACCAGATGGCACCAATCTTAGGAATTGCAAACGGAAACATATAATCATCTCCAGCTGCGTACAACGAAGCCAGGATCCATCTTGATAATTGTTCGGATACCGGCATCCCTTGGATCTTGCTGATTGGAATTGAGAACACAACAATCATTAAACAGATCACAAAATACGGGATGATCAAATGTTGGAACTTTTTCTTTATAAAAGTCCACCTGTCCATCTTCTCATTGATAAAATATCCCGATAATACATAGAAGATGGGCAGATGGTATGTAAACACAATTCGATTGATCTTTTCTGCTCCTAAATGTCCGAGCATGATACTGATCATCGCTATTCCTCTGGCTATATCTATAGACTGTATTCTTTTATTCATATTCTTTGCTCCAACATAAGTATACGTCCTCTGATTGTTTATTTCATCATATTTTATATTTGCTATATTTAAAATATATTTGATATTCACAAAAAAGAGCCGAATTGGGTATCTAAAAAATACGGGTGATTTTTACAAGTATTGGATACATGCCTTATCTCCATGATTAATTTGGAAAACCTGTAAAGATTTTGAATAATAAAAAACTCACCGTTACAGATTTATTGTTTCGGTGAGTTTCTTTGGGTATCCAAATAATCTGGGGGTCTAGAATTTGGGGGTCGAATCTAGGGGTTAAATCTGGGGGTCTTATCCCAACTGAAAGATTGGTTGGGATTGAAGACCTCTTTTCTTATTGGTTTCTGTTCTGTTTGTTCTCCGATTCTATGAAAATTATTCGCTCCGTCAAGGATCTACCTGCAGCGCTCTGCGTCCTTGACATCACTTCATAGTTTTCATTGGCTGGCATTAGCCAAAAAGTTCATCGATCCATCCGAACTTCATCTATGATGATACAATCCTTCTGTAATGTCTGCCTTCTATGGAGGTTCATTATTATGTATGATATTGATTTTTTAAAGTTCCTAGATCTAAATTCAGATGACTCTGTTACTGTTGATGATGTGGCTGTTGAAGGTGGAAAAAAGATCGTCACCATCTCCAAAAAGCCTTCCCCGACGTTCTGCCCGGACTGTGATTCCCGCATGCATTCACGCGGCATCTACACCCGTATCGTCAAGCACCCTGTGCTTCAGGATGGCATGGAGTTCGAGCTCGTCATAAAGCAGAGAAAATGGAGATGCCCCCAGTGTAATCTCTATATGAATGAAAAGTTCCCTTTTGTTCAAAGATATTCTCATAAGACCCCTGTGACCGTTCTTATGATCCTTGAGGCGATGAAAGATCTGAACCGCTCCACTCGATCCATTGCCTCTCAGTTCCATCTTTCTGATACCGAGGTGCATGATATATTCTCTGCTTATGTGGATCTGCCAAGACTTCCTTTACCGGAGTATCTTTCTGTGGATGAGGTCTATCTCGATATCAACGCAAAATCAAAATATGCACTCGTGCTCATGGATTTCGTAACCGGCGAGATCATCGATATCCTGCACAACCGCTGGAGCGACACAGCGGAAAGATACTTCCTTTCCATTCCGTACGAGGAGAGGAAATGTGTAAAAGTGGTGATTTCCGATGCATATAGACAGTATATGGATTATCCAGATAAGTTTTTCCCCAATGCGAAGTCCATTTTGGATAGCTTCCACATTTCAAGATGGCTCGAAACTGAAATGAACAGCTACATCCAAAAAGTATATAAAAAATACAGGGACCGGGATCTGGAAAGACTGAAGGAAAAGAATGAAAAATGGAACCTGGATAATAAATCCATCCGGTGGTCGAAGGAAACCATCCTCTTGAGAGACTACCGATGGATCCTCTTAAAGAACAGGGACCATATCCATTATGATACGAAGATGCGCTACAATACAAAGCTCAAGATGAATGTCGATACCTACAGACTGGAAGACATGTTCCTGGCACTGGATCCTAAGTTTAAAGAGATGCGGGACCTCAAGGAAGAATACATCTCTTTCAACAATTCAGACTATGAAAACAGGGCCGAGATCGAACAGGAACTCAGCCGGTTGATCAAAAAGTTCAAGGCTTCCGATATCGCGATGTTCCGTGACTTCGCTTCTCTTTTGAGCAGGTATAGAAACAAGATTGTCCGTTCTTTTACCAGAGTGGAAGTTGTCAGAGCCAATAAGGATGGATATTTCTCACGCCTATCCAACGGCCCCATGGAATCGTTCAATCGAAAGCCAAAGGACTATAAGAGGAATTCACGAGGTTCCTCTAATTTCGATTATACACGCAACCGTATCCTGTGGGCTACAAGAAAGGATCCCTCGATCCACGGCATACCTAAATCAAGGAAAGAGGTCCATTCTTACAGGGGCAGAGAGCAAGGCCCCTATAAAAAAAGCAAGAAATCAAATTAAAGAAGATAAGAAGGCAGGCATTAAAAAATACGGTATAGAATCATATCTATACCGTATCGTGTTTTTTGAATCTGAGGGTCAATTTTGGCTTGAAAACTACTTTTCTCCCCTAGATTTGACCCCCAGATTATTTGGCAAACCCCCAAATTATTTGGTTACCCAGAAACTATCGCGTGCATTACATACGCAACCACATCCTTTGGCTCACAAGAAAACGGAGCAAGGTGTCTTGCTCCGTTCATTTGCCTTTCAGGTCAACTTTACAAGTCTTGTAAAGATTTTGAATACCTGATTGGATTTCTACAGGAAGGAATTATTTTTCCTCTTCCTTTTTACGTTTTTTATTCAGTACATACCATACACCCAGTAAAGATGCTCCGGCTGCAGAGCCATAATATTCTACATTTGTATGAGCCCCAGTCCTTGTCTTTGTGCTATAGGTGTTGGTAAATACGATACCCTCGGCCGGTCTTCCATCTTTGGTATAAGATGTCTCGGCTTTCAGCTTGCCGTTCTGGTCATCGCTTACCTTCACTGTCATCCTGTAGACGCTTGTGTCATACGTGATTAGTTTATTCGTTCCTTTGACTTCCTTTACGGTATACGTATATGTTCCTTCTTTATTGTACTTGAATGTTCCGAAGGAGATGCTTCCATCCGCTCCGTTGGTCTTTTTGATCAGATGGCCGTCTTCATCCTCCATCGTGAATTCAAATTCACCGGCCTTCAGACTCTTTCCATTCATGATCTTTCTGGCCGCTGCTTTTACCTCGACGGACTCTGTTTTGTATTCGTTGGTGAATACGATCGAATCTGCCTCTTCACTCTTGACAACATTCAGTGTTCCGTCGCCGTTATCGGACACAGTGACCGTAATCTCGTATTCTGTTTCGTCATAGGTTACACCGCCACGTTTGCCGGCTGTTTCCTTCACAGTATACTTAAATTCGGTTTCCTTCGCATATCCGTCTTCATCTTTATCCAGATCAGACAGTTCGTATTCGATTGGTTCGAATGAGAAGGTTTCTCCCTTATTGGATACGGTCTGTAATACATTTCCTTCTTCATCACTCAGTGTGAATTCAAATTCTCCGTCTTTCAGTTCGCGTCCTTTTAAGGTCTTCTTTCCTTCGATCTGTGTTTTGCCCTGGGCATCGTATGTATTTGTGAAGACTGCCGTATTGACACCGTCATAGTCTTTGGCAACACTCATCGTTCCGTCGCCGTTATCCGTTACCACAACCGTCACTCTGACTTTCTGATCATCATACGTTACGCCGCCCTTGCCATCATCGATCTCTTTGATCGTATAGAAGTAGGTTCCTTCTTTATTGTAAGTGATCTTATCGAACTGTACATGGCCGTCGGCATCGTTGGTCTTGGTCTGTGTTTCAATTCCCGCACCGCTCAGCTCGAAGGTATAGTCACCTTCCTGCAGCTTTTTGTTCTCCAGGATCTTCTCAGCTTCCAGCTCTGTTTCGCCGGAGGCTTCATATGTATTGGCGAATCCCAGTTTATCGGCATTGTCTGTCTTTTCAATGATCAGTTTGCCGTGCTTATTGTCGGTAACCTTTACCTGAACTGTGTACTCGGTCACATCCACTTTGACACCCTTACCATCTTTTGTCGTCTCTTTAACGGTATATGTATGCGTTCCGGTATCGTCCTGATCCTTGTTCTTCACGTATTTGATCGTTTCGAACGGAATGTTTCCATCGGCATCGTTGGTCGTCTTCATGACAGTCTTTCCTTCTTCATCGATGACTTCGAATTCGAATTCACCGGCTCTCAACGGGAAGCGGCTGCTTCGGCCTGTCAGCTCTTTTGTTCCTTGGAATGTAACTTCACCGGTAGCTTCATATTTGTTGGTTACTTTCAGTACATCGTTGCCATCGTAATCCACAACTGCGCTCAGCGCATTGGTATTGGCATCTTTGGTGATTGTAACGATCATTTCGTATTTCCTCGAATCATAGGTGAATCCACCGGCGCCGTTATTAACTTCAGCAATCTCGTATTTGTATGTACCGGCTTTATCATAAGCTATCTCTCCGAAGGATGCAGCACGTGGTCCGACTGCCACAGCTTTCGTTTGATCCGGCATCGGTGCATTTTCAGTGACTGCACTGAGTTCGAATGTAAAGCTGTCCGGACCTTCCCAGTCTCGACCAGCGATCTCTTTAGTAACGGTCGGGATGATCTTGACATCTGTGAACGTATTGGAGATAATCACTTCCTTGCCGTCCTCATATGTTACTTCCGCTTTCAGTTCATTGGTCGCATCTTCTGCTTTCGTTACCTTTACTGTTACCTTATGAGCTTTTGTATCATACGTAACACCATCTACATGGTCATTGACCTCAGTTACCGTATATTCATACGTTCCAACCTTTTCATAGGTAATATCACCAAATGTTACGGTTGGCTTGCTCTGTGTTGCGATACCGCTTGTCTTTTCAGGCAGCGGTGCATCTCCTACAGCTTCCAGATGGAAGGTAAAGCTGTCCGCTTTGCCCCAGTCGTTGAATTCCTTTTTCGCTTTGATCGATGCTTGTGTCGCCTTGTATGTATTGGTGATGATCAGGGCATCTCGATTATCATAGGTGACGCTGGTTTCCAGCTTGTTGCCTTTACCCTTCGTTACTTTGACTACGACTTTGTGCGGTGTCGTATCGTAGGTTACACCATCTACACCGTCGTTGACCTCTGTGATCGTATATTCATACGTTCCGGCCTTCTTATATTCGATTTCTCCAAAGCTTGCGGTTGACTGTTTTTCCGTTGCCTTAACGCTTATCTTTTCAGGCATTGGCGCATCCTTGGTCACAGCTGCCAGATTGAAAGTGAAGCTCTTTGCTTTGCCCCAATCATTGAACGCTTTTGTAGCTTGCAGTGTTGCCTTTGAAGATTCGTATTTGTTAGTGATGACCAAAGCCTCTTGTCCGTCATAGGCAACAGACGCGCTCAGCTTATTGTCTTTATCCTTTTTCACAGTCACAACCACTTTATGAGGAGTGGTGTCATAGGTTACACCGTCTACTCCATCATCTACCTCCGTGATCGTATATTCATACGTTCCGGCTTTTTCATAGGTGATTTTTCCAAAGCTTGCGGTCGGCTGTTTTTCCGTTGCTTCGGCGCTTGTCTTTTCAGGCATCGGCGCATCCTTGGTCACAGCTGCCAGGTTGAAAGTGAAACTTTCGGCAGCACCCAGTCTTTGATCGACTTGGAAGCTTCAATCGTTGCACTGGTTGCTTCGAATGTATTGGTAATCGTCAGACTTTCTGCACCGTCATATTTCACCTCGACATGCAAAGCATTGGTCGCATCATCAGTTTTAGTTACAGTAACGATTACACTATGTGGTGTCGTATCATAGGTGACTCCGTCCACACCATCGTTGACTTCGGTGATCGTATATTCATACGTTCCGGCCTTCTTATATTCAATCTCTCCAAAGCTTGCCAGAGGCTGTTTTTCGGTTGCCTGGGCGCTTGTCTTTTCAGGCATCGGTGCATCCTTGGTCACAGCTGCCAGATTGAAAGTGAAGCTCTTTGCTTTGCCCCAGTCATTGAACTGTTTTGTGGCTTCGATCTTGGCTTTGGTTGTCTTATATGTGTTGGTAACGATCAGTTTTTCTTCACCGTCATACTTCACTTTGGCATGCAGCTTGTTACCTTTTCCTTTGGTTACCGTGACAACCACTTTGTGCGGTGTCGTATCATAGGTGACTCCATCTACACCACCGTTCT
This sequence comes from Faecalitalea sp. UBA4312, assembly GCA_002394635.1. GTDB lineage: Bacteria > Bacillota_I > Bacilli_A > Erysipelotrichales > Erysipelotrichaceae > UBA4312. The sequence continues at coordinate 6,091 of DGUK01000082.1, read as the reverse complement.
GTTCCGTAATCGTATATTCATACGTTCCAGCTTTTTCATAGGTGATTTTTCCAAAGCTTGCAGTCGGCTGTTTTTCGGTTGCTTCGGCACTTGTCTTTTCAGGCATCGGCGCATCCTTGGTCACAGCTTCCAGATTGAATGTGAAACTATCGGCTGCTCCCCAATCTTCAAACTCTTTGGTTACGTCAATCTCTGCATTCGTTGCCGCATACGTATTAGTGATCGTCAAACTGTCAGCATCATCATACTTCACAGAAGCACTCAGCTTATTGTTCTTACCTTTGGTTACTGTCACAACCACTTTATGCGGTGTCGTATCATAGGTTACACCATCAGCACCATCATCGACTTCGGTAATTGTATATTCATATGTACCAGCCTTTTCGTATTCGATTTCACCAAATACAGCTTTCGGTTCGTCTTTGGTCACAGTCGCACTTGTCTGTGCAGGCAGTGGTGCATTTCCTATCGCTTCTAGATTAAAGGTAAACTGGTCTGCTTTACCCCAGTCTTTAAAATCTTTAGTTGCTTCGATCGTAGCTTTTGTCGATTCATATCTGTTGGTAATGATCAGGCTGTCCTTGCCATCATATTTAACAGAGGCACTCAGCTTATTGTCCTTGCCTTTGGTTACCGTTACAACCACTTTATGCGGTGTTGTGTCATAGGTTACACCGTCAACGCCATCGTCCACTTCAGTAATCGTATATTCATACGTGCCGACTTTCTCATAAACAACTTCACCAAATACAGCTGTTGTATTTTCCTCGGTTGCCTTCGCTGTCGTCTTTTCCGGCAGTGGTGCATTTCCGATGGCTTTCAGGTTAAATGTAAAGCTGTCCGCTTTGCCCCAGTCATCAAAGGCTTTGGTTGCCTGCAGGTTCGCTTTGGAAGATTCATAGCTGTTCGTGATGATCAGTGAATCTTTATTATCGTATTTAACCGTTGCGCTTAATTCATTGGTATCTGGATCTTTGGTCACCGTGATGACTACGTTATGGGCTGTTGTATCATAGGTTACACCATCCATACCGTCATCCACTTCGGTGATCGTATATTCATATGTACCAGCTTTGTAAAAGCTTACATTTCCAAATACAGCTTCCGGCGCATCTTTGGTAGCTTCCGCTGTTGTTTTAGCTGGTAGAGGGGCTCCGTCCTTAGCCTCCAGATTGAAGGTGAACTTGTCCGCCTTGCCCCAGTCATTGAACTGTTTGGTCGCTTTGATATTTGCCTGTGTCGCTTTGAATGTATTGGTAATCGTTAAGCTGTCCTTATCATCATAGGTTACTTTGGCCTGCAGCTGATTGGTCTTGTTATCTTTCGTAACCGTCACAACCACTCTATGTTTGGCTGTATCATACGTAACACCATCTACGTGATCATTGACCTCGGTAATTGTGTATTCATAGGTTCCTGCCTTTTCAAATTCAATGTCTTTGAAACTTGCAGTCGGTGCTT
>DGUK01000082.1:0-4450 GCA_002394635.1 Faecalitalea sp. UBA4312 | reverse complement strand
TTGGTACCGGCAAACGTATTAGTAATCTTCTCCGTTTGGATCAGGTTGCTTCCTTCTTTAGCAACCAGTTGACCTTTTCCGTTATCAACGACCTCGATGGTTACCGTATGTTCTTCTTCGTCATAAGTTATGCCATCCAGGCTTCCTTTTGTTTCTTTGACTGTATATGTATAAGAACCGGCTTTCTTGAATTCGATGGTTCCAAAGCTCTTGATCTGGTCTTTATCCGATTTTGTGATCTCGATGCTGTTTTTGGCCGGCATCGGTGTTCCCTCTTCAGCACTGATCGTAAAGGTAAACTTGTCGTCATCGGCCCACTCTCTACCGTTCAGTACTTTCTGTACTTTTACTTCGCCTTCACCTTCAGCTTTGTACTTATTAGTAAACTTTTCTGTCTGGATCAGGTTGCTTCCTTCTTTAGCAACCAGTTGTCCTCTGCCGTTATCAACGACCTCGATGGTTACCGTGTGTTCCGTTTTATCATAGGTAATGCCACCACTATTCCCTTTTGTCTCTTTTACAGTATATGTGTATGTACCAGGTTCATCGAATTTGATGGTTCCGAAACTTTTAATGTGATCCTCATCTGCATTTGTGATTTCAATGCTGTCTTCGGCCGGCATCGGTGTTCCTTCTTTGGCACTGATCGTAAAGGTGAATTTGTCATCGTTAGTCCACTCTCTGCCATCGAGTACCTTTTGTACTTTTACTTCACCTTGACCTTCGGCTTTATACGTATTGGTAATGGTCAGGCTCGGATTGCTTCCGTCGTATGTGATTCGGGTAATAGCCAGTCTGCCGTTTTCTTCCCCAATTGTTATATGTGCTGTGTGCCTGCTCGTATCATAAGTGACACCCGGTACTTTATCTTCCGGTTCCACTTCCTGAATATAGTATGTGTAAGTACCTTTTTGTTTAAATGTAATATCATTAAATACTGCGGTCGGGTTGGACTTTGTCGCAATCGCTGTTGTATTCTCAGGTATCGGCTCGCCTTCAAAAGCAGGTGTTAATGTAAATTCAAAAGAATCTTCATCACCCCAGCTATAATTACCGCTCACTGCTTTCGTAGTTTCAAAATGACCTTTGACGGAATCATCATACTCATTTTCGAATCCAAAGGTGTATGCTTTTCCGACGGTAATACTACCGGAGGAAACACCATTTTTCAAAATATTGATTTTTGTAACTTCAGCTTTTCTATCCTCTCCGTCTTTTTTATATGTCACATGGACTTCAGCAGTATATATTGTGTCATCATAGATAACACCAGGCTGCCTATCGTTTTCTTCAAATACATCGTAATAGAAAACATGTTGTTCTTCTTCCTCGAGATCCTGTGGAGGGGTAAATGTGATATCTCCAAAAGAAGCGGTCTGATTATCTTTGGACAATGTGATAACAGGATTCGGCAATGCCGGAGCTCCATCCCTGGCTTCCATATGCACTTTAAATTCCAAGCCATCCGGCCAGATACCAGATCTAAACGATTTCTTGGCAAAGAATCCGACATCATCACTGATCAGTTTTCCACCGTTATACCAATATTTATGACCCTCTGCATTTGTTTTTACTTCCTGGCCAATCAGGGCGCCGTTATAGTTACCACCCTCTTGTTCAATCTTTGCATCCGGAGCAACAACGTGTCCCATCCAGTTCATAGACGGTAATTCAACATTTGCAGCGTTCGGTAAATTCCAAACCAATGCCGTGCCACTACCTTCTTCACTAACATCTGCCTGTTTTCCATTAATTAACAAGGTTGGCAGTTTTACATTGCCGCCATCCAGAATATTGATAATGGTGTTTTGTGCTACAGATGAGTCTCCGACAATATTGATGGTTTCTACACCTTGCAGGGATTCAATCGTAATATACTGTCCGGCAGTGACTGTTAACGTTCTACCCTCGTCACTCACTGTCGGTCGCCCGGTTTCCCCTTGTTTTTTCAGCATTTCCGATTCTTTTTTGATGGTATCGTACAGCTTGTCCCAATCTACATAATTATCGGCTGTATACACTGGATTTGCTTGTTTCCCAGTACCATCCTTCTGCGTATAGTATGCTCTTCCATTTACATAATATATCCTTTCTTCAGAGTTATTGGGTCTATCTACCCCCTCAATCAGATTACTAGATCCCAAATATAAAGGAGCCAGATCATGATTATCACATCTTGATCCGGAAGTCCCTATAAATCCTGCCACAGATCCCTGGATATACGAACTAATCTTCTCTGCTGAATTCAGTGCATCGGCAAAACCTGAACCATTTCCTGTTAAATCACCACCAACCAGGATTGATCCCATACAGTGCGTATCCAAAACAGTATTCCCTTTGGTTACAATTTGGAAATGTTCAAACAAATACTGTAATGTAGAACCAACATCGTATGTTCCGCCATTTTCTAAAAATGTATCCTTATCTTCCGGTGCTTTGAACGGGTTCGGATCATCAGTGGATTTACCGACGATAAATTCACTGAAACTAGTCACACTAAAGGAAATGACTTCCTTCTTCAACGATACCTGAGCATCGACCATTTCTACTCCACCATTATCCGGTGCATGCATAACCACCAGTTCATCGGCTTTCTCGATCCCCAGTTGTTCCGATAGCTGATTATTTTGGAAATCCATGGATACATTGACCGAGCCGTTGGTTGGTTCATATTCAATCGTATTTCCTGTCTCTTGACCGACTTCATCTTTTTCCGGGCCCATAAAGGAAATATCGTAAACGATCACTCTTTCGGATTCGCCCACTTTGCTGACGGTTAGCTCAGCATCATCTGGAATTGCATTGGCATCTTCCAATACAGCAGTTACCTGGACACCATCGCTACTGGCGCTGTATTGTGTCCGTGTATTCTCTTCTTCCTTCTTTTGCTCTTCGTCTTTGTAATTTGAATTTACAATTTTGAACTGATTCAAAGAAGTTGCGGTAAACGTAACTGTTTCGGCTTCAATCGATGATACATTGGTCAGCTGTGTTTCACCATTGCTGATCTGATAGACTACGATATCACTGTCTTCGTGTGCTTTTATTGCTGAGTGCAACTGTGTGTTGCCAAATCGAATAGAAACTTCCGCGGTACCGCTTTCCAGATCCAGCTTGACCGGTGTTTCCCCGACTTTTTTATTGTTCTCATCTTCCGGTATGCCCGTAAAGTACACATTGTAAACCAGTTGTTCCGGTGCTTCCGTTATAACTTCTTCTACATGCAAGAGGGCATCATCCGGTATTGCTTCCGGATCCGATAAGGTTACCGTTACATTGACATTTGAACCGGAAGCTTCATAGACTGTTCGCGTATTAGGAACACTCTCTTGGTCTGAATCTTCCTTTTGTTCTTCCTTAACCGGTTCTTCTTGTGAAGCTTCCTGCTTCTCCGGTTCTTCCGGTGTCACCGGCTGTTCCGGTTGTTCCGGTTCTACTGGTTCCGGCTCTGCAGGCGTTTCCGGCACATCCGTTGTCTGTGTGTCTGTTGTTTCCACAGGCACTTCATCGTTTGCGTACACATCTACCTGAGGCAGATTACTGCAAATCATGGATAAACAGATCAAACATGAGTACACACTCTTCTTCAATCGATTCAACATCACTTAGTTCTCCTTCCTGAAAAAGCGTTCCATATACCATCGCACTAAAGCTTTTTATTGTTCCCTTTCCGGCTCTATAATAAGAAAATGTCTCTCTTATATAAATAAAAGCTTTCTTTAATACACTTCTATTAAAGTCTTAATCAAATATTATCTTCAGTTAATATTTAATAATCACGAGATAGTTATAGAATTTTTCCTTATTATGCATGCACATTCTACGAAGCCTCTCCAAATATGCATACTTATGTATTTTTATGTTATATACTGTATTTTATTTGTCAATGTTAAAAATAGCTAAATTTTATATTTTATCTACATTATTAACATTTCATAAAAAAAGCCGAGATTTCTCTCAGCTTCTCTATTTACTCTTTGTTTACGATATCGCCACCGGATTTATAAATACTGTTTGGTGGAATCACGCCCCGAACACACGATACCGGATAAACATTGGAATGAGGTCCGATGATCGTTCCCGGATTCAATACACTGTTGCATCCGACTTCTACATAATCTCCAAGCATGGCACCGATCTTCTTGATGCCAGTTTCAATATTCTTTTCTCCATGGATGACGACCAATGTCTTATCCGATTTTACATTGGATGTAATCGAGCCGGCTCCCATATGCGACCGATATCCCAGGATACTGTCTCCGACATAGTTATAATGAGGTGTCTGCACGTTATCAAAAAGGATCACATTTTTCAATTCCACACTGTTTCCTACCACACAGTTTGCTCCGACCAAAGCACTTCCGCGTATAAAAGCACAGTGGCGTACTTCGGTACGTGGTCCAATAATACATGGAGCCCCTAAATAAGCACTGTCGAATACCTTAGCACT
>DGUK01000024.1 GCA_002394635.1 Faecalitalea sp. UBA4312 | reverse complement strand
TCTACTTTAGTGGGATTGTATCAAAGAGAGGTCTTTGTCATTTATCGACGGCTTGCCTTTAATAGATCCATCTTCAATTCATAGTATTCCGGACTCATATCTAGATAATGAATATGCGGATTTTCAAAACGTTGTTCTTCTTCCCAGATTTCATTCTGCAATTGATCTTTTACGTACTTCTGCAGTTCCTGCAAAGATTTTGTTTCCATTATCCGTTTACCATCCCGGACTACCGGCATCTGTAATTCTTTCAATGTGCAATTTTCAAAGTAACGTACTTTCCAAGGTTTAACCGGATCCACATAGCGATACGGTTTACTCAGATCCGGTGTAGGTTCATCGTATTTTGTAATCAGATCGGCAATGGCTTTGTGTTCTTCGTCATAGATACGATACACTTTCTTGCGTCCCGGATTTGTGATCTTTTCAACGGTTTCACTGATTTTGATCTTCGGTTCCTTGCGTCCATCTCGATCCACTTCACTAATCTTGTAGACACCGCCAAATACAGGATCGCTCTTTGCGGTAATTAATCGTTCACCAACACCAAAGGAATCAATCCTTCCACCCTGATCCAATAAGGAATCGATCGTATATTCATCCAATGAGTTCGAAGCAACAATAATACAGTCTTCCAGACCTGCTTCATCCAGCAGTTTACGAACACGCTTTGATAAATAAGCAAGGTCACCGGAATCCAGACGAACGCCCTTTAGACGTTTTCCCATTGGTTCCAGCACTTCCTTGGCAACACGGATGGCGTTTGGTACACCGGAATGAACAACATCATACGTATCAATCAATAATAAGGCGTTGTCCGGATAAATTTCACAATATTTTTTAAAAGCAGTGTATTCATCGTTATAGTACATCACCCAGCTATGCGCCATAGTTCCGCTGACCGGGATATTAAATTGTTTACCGGCAATGACAGTTGCCGTACCGACAGCACCACCGATATAAGCAGCTCGGGCTCCATAAATGGCAGCATCCATATTATGAGCTCGTCGGGCCCCAAAATCTGAAACAGCGCGTCCTTTTGCTGAGCGGACAATTCTCTGTGTTTTCGTCGCAATCAAGGATTGATGATTAAATTGAGCCAAGATGGCTGTTTCCACCAGCTGGGCATCAATCAACGGAGCCGTCACGGTAATGACAGGCTCATTTGGATACATCACGGTACCTTCTGGAAATGCATCAATATCTCCATGGAATTTATAATTGGACAAATATTCCAGGAAATCTTCTCCAAAAATATGCAAGCTGCGGAAATATTCCACATCACTGGCATCAAAATGTAAATTCTCGATATATTCAATGATCTGTTCCAAACCTGCAAAAATTGCGAAACCGCCTTTATCCGGATTTAAACGATAAAAAACATCAAACGAAACCCTGTCATTTCCCTGATGGTCTTTAAAATAACCATTGGCCATCGTCATTTCATACAGGTCCATCATCATACTTAGATTACGTTCATTAAATTGTGTCATAGTACTGTCCTTTCTTGTAAGAAGTCAATAATCCTACATTATTATCTCATATCTGAAGAATTGTGCACAAAAACTTTTTATTTTTTTTCCTTGAAAAAGACCTCTGTCATGTGCAGAGGTCTAGTCCTTTATTCTTTGGTTTCTTTATTCTGTTTCCATTCCTTATATTTTTGTTCAATTTCTTCCTGGAATTCCGGATGAGCCTGAATGTATTTTTTAACGGCTTCTCTACCTTGACCCAGCTTTTCTCCTTCATAGCTGAACCAGGATCCGGATTTATGAATAATATCCGCTTGTACACACAGATCCAGTAATTCAGACACATAGGAGAGTCCTTCTCCGTACATTATTTCAAGAACTGCGGATTTAAAAGGTGGGGCGACTTTGTTCTTGACAACTTTTACACGTACTTTGTTTCCGATAATGTCACTGCCGTTTTTGATGACATCCGCACGACGGATATCGATACGGACAGAAGAATAGAACTTTAAGGCACGCCCACCCGGTGTCGTCTCCGGATTTCCATAGATTACTCCGACTTTTTCGCGCAGCTGGTTGATAAATATCGCCGTGCATTCATTGTGATTCATCAACCCGGCCAGCTTTCGCATCGCCTTGGACATCATACGAGCCTGCGCACCTACCTGCAGATCGCTCATTTCTCCATCAAGCTCTGCCTGTGGTACCAGAGCTGCCACACTATCCACCACAACAAGATCGACAGCCCCGCTCTCGATCAGCATCAGCATGATGTTTAACCCCTGCTCGCCGCTGTCCGGCTGAGAAAGGATCAATTCTTCAATATCGACCCCGAGGTTGCGAGCATATACCGGATCGATGGCATTCTCTGCATCGATAAAGGCAGCACGTCCTCCTTGTTTCTGGATCTGCGCAATGGCATGCAAAGCCAGGGTCGTCTTTCCGCTGGATTCCGGACCGAAGATCTCAATGATCCTTCCTTTCGGATAACCGCCAATCCCCAGCGCCTCATCCAGAAGCAGGCTGCCTGATGGGATCGGTTCTACATCGACGGCCGCTCGATCTCCTAATTTCATGACAGATCCTTTTCCGTATTCACGTTCGATCTGTTTTAAAACATCACTCAATAATTTATCTTTATTCTCTGTTGCCAAATTCTTCACTCTCCTGTTCTATGACTTTGATCAATGCATCGATCATCGCATCCACAACAGCCTGGCGCACTTCATTTCGTGATCGACCGTCCCATTGAAAACAATAAGGATATGTGTTGTGGTCGCTGGCAATAGCGCAATACACACGTCCTGCCGGTTTGTTTTCCATGACGGATGGGCCAGCGTTTCCGGTAAAGGATACACAATAATCTACCTGCATGATCTGCTTTGTATGTTCGGCCATGGATATGGCACAGGGTTGACTGACAACCCCATATTCTTCTATAACTTCCGGTTCCACTTGTGCCAATACGTGCTTCATTTCCGTAAAATAAGTAACCAATGCCCCTTTTAACACAGCGCTGGCGCCCGGACAGGATGCAATCTTACTCGAAAATAAGCCAGCTGTTAGACTCTCACAACTGGCAATTGTTAAATGTTTATGTGTACACAGAGAAACCAATGTTCGGATCCGTTCCATTAAATGCTCTCAAATACGTATTTCTTCAATTTCATGAAATATACGTAACCACTGTACAGAGACATAAATGTAGCACACCATAACAGAATGGTAGCTACCGGAATATGGATCAGAGCAAATGGCCAGTTTCTCAATAACAGGAACAGAATTGCAAACATCTGTAAAACTGTTTTACACTTTCCATAAATTCCTGCACTGACAACCTTGCCATGCTGGCTTGCCAGCATACGCAATCCATCTACCATCAAATCGCGGGCAATCATCAGCAATACCGCCACCACATTGGCTTGATGGGAATAAACCATTAAGATCAATAATGTGTTTACCAGCATCTTGTCGGCAATCGGATCCGCAAATTTTCCAAAAGAAGTAATCAGATTCTGCGAACGAGCAATATGCCCGTCCAGATAATCCGTAAAGGATGCTGCCGCAAAGATAATAAAAGCTAAAATGTCGCGTATTGCCAATCCCGACGTCGGCTCAATAACCGCCCATGTTTCCGGAATTGCCAAATAAACAATTACAACCAGCGGAACCATCATGATCCGGGCCAATGTTAATTTGTTAGGTAGATTCATACTTCTGCTACGCCTCGATTCTTTTTATCTTAATATGTTTCTTCTGTATAAACCGGTTCTTCTGAGTAGTAAACATCATCGGCTGCTTCTTCCGTATTTTCTTCGTCTTCATCCTCATCCTCTTTGCTGTTTTTGGCTTTGACTTCAAAATACAAAATGGCCGGCGTTTCTTCTACCCAGTTCGTCTCATCAAATTTAATCGTCTTTCCGTTCAGAGTAATCTCGTTGCCATCATAGTCACCAATCTCCACCTGGATCACACTTTCGTCTTCCACTTTGATCGTTCGTTCAAACGTACCAGAGTAAATCTGTTCTGCATCATCCGTTACCAGCTGTTCATCCTGATAAATTGCAACGGTGGTATCCCGAGGCAGTTTGATCACAAAATTCAGCTCCTTGGCTCCTTCGATGACATTGGTCAGCTCAAATACATTATTCTCTTTATCCGTAGTACGGATCTCTATCTCATTGGCTTTGTCTTCTTCTTCCTTTTGTTTAGCCAGACGTTCTGTCTCATTTTCTTTTTCCTTTAACTCCGCCTGTCTTTGTTCCTCTTCCAAAGCAGCTTGTCGCTTTGAATTATGCGAAATACCAATATTGATGATGGATAATCCCAGGATCATCACAATCCCAATGGCCGCCAACCGATAAATAAATGCATTTTTGGAACGGTTCATCTTACGGATCCGCGCAAATAAGCTGTTTTTCTTTGTTTTTTTCTTTTTCTGTTTTTTGCGACCGCCTGTCGCGGATTTTGTAGTTTTTCCTTGCGATTTTGCACTCCGGCTTCTCTTTACAGGGGCGCTTTGTGTCTGTGGTTCCATCTGTATGGCACCGGTCCGGTCCATGTAAGCTGCTACATTCGCTTCTACCTGCGGCTGCACAGCTTGCCAGTTCACCCCGATGGCTTCACAATAAGCCTGTGTAAAATATCTTATAAATGAATAATCATTTCCGAAGATGGCCAGGTTATTCTCTTCAATAGCCTTGATGTATTGCGGTGCCAGTCGTGTTTGGCTGGATACATCCTGGATTGACAATCGTAACGCCAGTCGTCTTTGTTTTAATAATTGATAATATGTCACGTAAGGTCCTCCCCTTAAACATCATTATATCAAAATTCCCTGTTTTCTTGTAGAGAAATACTAGTATTTTCCCAACGTTTCATTCCCAGATACTCAGTATTACAAACCTGCATAAAACAAATTCAAGCTTTTTAGATGATGAATCATAAAACTCTTTGATCCTCATTTACTACAAAGAAAAAACGCCAGAGCTCTGACGTCATCAGTACATGGTGCCCGTAGGCGGAATCGAACCACCAGTTCATCCTTACCATGGATGTGTATTGCCGTTATACTATACGGGCTTATGCACGAGTATTTTCTCAAAGATTGCATACAGAGTCAAGCAAAATTTACAA
>DGUK01000071.1 GCA_002394635.1 Faecalitalea sp. UBA4312 | reverse complement strand
CGCCGGGCAATCCGGGCACCGATCTTCGCATGTCCGTAAAAATGATCGTTGTTATTCTTTGTGCTTTTACACATTGGTTTTCCTAGATCATGCATCAATAAGGTATATGCCAGCGTTTCATCAAAAGGTTCTAACAGGGCGACAGCCCGCAAAGAATGGTGCAGAACATTACAGTCATGATAGGGGGTTGATTGTGCACATGCTCTGCACAACTCTAATTCTGGGATCCAATCTGACAATAATTGTGTCATATTCTCAATTTCATACGGGTTTGCCTCTAAAATCCCGATCACTTCTTTTCGTATCCTTTCCACAGACACACAGGCGATCAAGGACGCTTTCTGTTCCATAGCCTGTTTTGTGCTTTTCTCGATCTGAAAATGATAACGAGCTGCAAACCGATGTGCACGCAGCATCCGTAAAGCGTCTTCTTCAAATCGTCTAAGGGGATCCCCTACACACCGGATGATACCGTTTTTCAGATCAGTCTGTCCATCAAAGGGGTCATACAGTCCCCTTTGTGGATGATAAGCCATTGCATTGATAGTAAAATCTCGGCGGGCCAGATCTTCTTTAATGCTTCGTACAAACGAAACGGCATCCGGATGCCGGTGATCAGTATATTGGCTATCGGTCCGGTAGGTAGTAATTTCTACCAGCTGTTCCGATACAACTGTGACCGTTCCATGTTTTAGACCCGTAGGAATTGTATGTGAAAATAATTGCAGGACCGTTTCCGGCAAAGCATTGGTAGCTATATCGTAATCCTTAGGCTTCAGCTCCAACAACGCATCCCGTACACAACCCCCGACCACGTAAGCTTCATAGCCGGCCTTCTCCAATGTTCCGATAATGTCCGTAATATAGTGTGGTAAAATCATATAAGGTATTATACCATTCTTGATTTTTGGAAGGAATATGATACATTGTAAACAATTGAAAGAAGGGTGAATTATGGTAAAAAAAGTATGGACCCCTGCCCGATATATGATCTTAGTGGTCTCCATCATGTTTTTAGGGATGTGGACAGTGGCAGTGGTTGACAACACGAAAAACGGAGCCAGTCCGACACTGGTTCTCTATAATATTGCGGTAGCTGGTATCTTTATTTATTTTATTACCACCTTGTTGACACCAAGCTGTATGCGTGTAGTAAAGCGATATATGAAATATAAGGATCTGAAAGAAGTATTGGAAAAAGAAACGTTTCAGAAAACAGACATCACGCCTCCGGAAACTTATGATCTTTATATATCCAAGCACTGGATCTACATCAACGATGTCTATATTCCGCGTAAGTTGATTTTAACAATGAGCGCCAGCGAGGGAAAAAAGGGCACCCGGATCTATATCGAAACCAAAAACGGTGCCAGCATCCTGTTTGGAAAAGTGGAACCGACGGCGGTAAAGCGTTATATCCGGGCATTGAAGAAAAAGCTGCCGGAGATTACAACCGATACAAAGACGTTATACGAAAACTATTCCAATTTAGATACCAAAGCCTTGCGAAAAACCTTTGAGGCCGAGACCACAAAGGAATCATTTCGGGAATACTACGCATGAAAAAGCTGTTTGCGTGTCTGTGCCTGTTGTTGAGTGCCTGCCAGTCTGTTGCCTATACAAAGATTTCTGCGCAGGAAGCAAAGAAAATGATGGAAGAGGTTGACAATATCATGATTATAGATGTCCGTCAGCCGGATGAATATGAACAAGGGCATATTCCCGGGGCCATCCTGCTTCCGCTGGACACCATCCAATCAAAAAAACCAGAACAGTTGGACGATTTAGATCAAACCATTCTGGTATACTGCCGATCCGGCCGCCGCAGTAAACAGGCTGCCGATCAGCTGATAAAGCTGGGATATACCCATATCTATGATTTTGGCGGTATCATTGACTGGCCATATGAAATTGTGACCGATTAGAAGAGGAAACTCTTCTTTTTTTTAAAAACATTTTTCCTGTCGTTTCTTTTTACACTGCTCAATCCGGCCACATCGATAACATAATTCATTGTCACAGATTCCATCGTTTTCGTAATAGGACAATATATTATGTATGGTTGTCTCTGCGATATTCTCCAGTGCCTGCTTCGTCAAAAAGCCCTGATGGCTTGTCACGATCACATTAGGCATGGAGATCAGCCTGGATAACAGATCATCATTCAGAATATGCCCGGAACGGTCCTCAAAGAAGATATCTCCCTCTTCTTCGTACACATCCAGGCATGCAGCACCGACTTTTCTGGCCTTGATCCCTTCCAATAAGGCCTGTGCGTCAATCAAGGCTCCTCGGCTGGTGTTGATGATCACCACGCCTTTTTTCATCGTATCGATAGCTTTGGCATCAATCAAATGTGTGGTTTCTTCCGTCAGCGGACAATGTAAAGAAATGATGTCACTTTCTTTACACAATGTATCAAAAGAAACATATTCAATCCCCTTATCTTTTAAAGGATATTTATCATAAGCGATAACCCGCATGCCAAATCCATGACAAATGTTCATAAAGATCTGTCCGATCTTTCCGGTTCCAACGATCCCGATCGTTTTTCCATGAAGCTCCGTTCCAACCAGATCATGCAAAGAAAAATTAAATTCCCTTGTCCGGTTATACGCTTTATGGATCCGCCGTATGCTTGTCAGCAACAATGCCATGGCATGTTCTGCGACGGCATACGGAGAGTATGCCGGTACATGCATGACATGAAGCTTTCCAAAAGCCGCTTGGATATCCACATTATTATAGCCGGCACATCGAAGAGCCAATACTTGAACACCATATTGAGCCAGCTTGTCGATCACCTTGGCATTGACCACATCATTGACAAACACACAAACCGCATCACAGCCTTTGGACAGCTCTACGGTATCCTCGTTTAACCGTGTTTCCAGAAACCGGAACCGCACATTATGGGTTGCGCTGTAAGGTCTAAACGCATCCCGGTCATAGTCCTTTGTGTCATAAAAAGCAATCTGGATCATAGTATCACCTTCTTTTTTTCTTATTCTAATGTAACCAACAATGCCATTTTAAACCGGTCATCGGCCTGTACGGCATGCATGCCGCCTTTGGCAAAATGGAAGCTTTCCCCGGCACGGATCGTATGTTTACTTCCTTCATAGGTAATCACCGCCTGGCCTTCTAATGCCAATACCAAGGCTTCCCCTGGTGCCGCATGGTCCGATAATCCGGTGCCTTTGTCAAAAGCCATCACCACAAATTTCATGGTATTGTTTTTAAAGACATCTCGGTTTACGATTCTCTGGGGCTGATATGGAACCAGCTTCGCTAACTGAAAGATCTTTCCTGCTTCAATTGATTTCATTGCTTCCCCCTTGTTTTCTATTTCTATGTAGATCGTTCCTTCTCCCGTACGCATTCCAGCTGGTGTATGTTTCGCGAGTCGGATACCATCCTGTTTGTTTAAAGAGTATCGAGCACCCTTCGGCTGGCTGATTTCCAGATTTCCTGCCAAAACAAAGATCCATTTTTCAAACGGATGAATTTCTGCACTGATATCTGTGTTCGCTGCCAGAGAATAATAGACGATGCCTCGACTGATTTCTCTGGATATTGTGCAGCCGGCCACCGGCTTGTTATCCTTTACAATAGAGAAGACTTCTCCAATTCTCTCTTTCATGTTCTTTACTGCACTTTGACATCCGGATTGTTTTCACCGAACTTTTCTTTTAAAACCTCGCAAATCTCTTGTCTTTGTTTTCCTTGTTTTTCCATATTCTTAATGGTTTTATATGCTTTGAACAAAGTGGAAGGGCCTATTTCCGAACTGAAGTAGCCGATTCCCTGATTCCATGCCAGCAATTCAAACACATCATCCAAAGCCCGGCTGTCCAGACCATGGATATATGCCTTGACCAGCTCCCGGGTAGCCTGGCGCATGCGTCCAGCTCCTACAGCATTGGTCAATGATAACAGTAAACGTGTTTCATATGGTAAATACCGTTTTTCATCATTCCATGTCAGATCCCAGAATTCCACAGCTACTTTCCCTAGTTCATCATCGATCAACGGCATATTGGTCAAAGCGGCCGGTCGCATCGGAATATCCTTATCGGCTTCCTTTTTTTCAATCCGGTAAAAATAGGCATGGTATTCGCCAGTGTCTTTTTGTTCTGTCGTATGTTCGAATCCCAGATCTTCCATCACTTCATACAGAGGGATCGGATCGAAGCTCTGGATGATTTCCAGCCCTTGGCCCACTTCCAGCTTTTCCGCCTGTCGTTTCAACCCCTGAAAGAAGTTTCCTTGAATACCTCTTACATCAATCGTTTTCAATGTTTGTTTCTTATCATCCCATTTCATATTGGTTCCTCCTTACTCCAGTATTCTTCCATCGCGGGAAATGGTCACAACCTGCCATGGGATAAATTTTTTGCTGGCACGCAGAGCGTTTTCTGCCGCTCTTTGTAGCCCGCCACAGCATGGTACTTCCATACGTACGATCGTTACACTTTGGATCTCGTTGTATTGGATGATCTCTGTCAGCTTTTCGGTATAATCCACCGGATCCAGTTTTGGACAACCGATCAACGTCACCTTTCCCTTCATAAACTCTTCATGCATATTAGCGTAAGCGTAGGCGGTACAATCAGCCGCAATCAGCAGCTTTGCCTTCTGAAAAAACGGCGCTTGTACCGGTACCAGCCGGATCTGACAAGGCCATTGTTGCAAACGGGATCTGCCAATCACAGCCGGAGCCGGCTGAGGCTCGATATCGTGTAAAGTCATCGCCACAGACCCCGGACAGCTATGGGCTGTTTTTTGCTTTTTCGCACTTTCTACCGCTTCCTGATCATAAGCAGGGGCTTCTCTTTCCTCAAATGTGATCGCGCCAGTCGGACAGTTAGGAAGACAATCCCCTAAACCGTCACAGAAGTTTTCCCGTACCAGCCTGGCTTTTCCATCAACCATCTCAATCGCACCTTCATGACAAGCCGTCACGCAGGCACCGCATCCATTACACTTTTTTTCATCTATATGAATAATCTGTCGAAGCATATGTATTCCCCCTTTGTACAAGGTCAGTATAATCCGTTTGTATTTTTAATTCTGTATCCACAGATACACTTTTATTCAAAAATCTCTGTATAATTCTGTATAATAAAGAAAAGGAGGAATTTGTATGCATACCTATCCACTTCATCAAACCATTTTATTTCGAGGTTTATCTGCAATCGACATTGAGAACGCGATGCAGAATGTATCCTATACAATTCGTCAATATGAAAAAGGACAAACGGTGTTTGGCTTAATGGAAGAAGCGCGGCAGATCGGACTGATGCTCGAAGGAAAAGTCCAGGCTCAGAAATATTTCTCCAACGGCAGTCAGATCAATGTATCTTTTCGTAAACAAGGGGATATTATCGGAGCGGCAGCAGCCTTTTCCAGCGATAAGCATTATCCTTGCGAAGTGGTAGCGTTAGAACCGACAAAGATCCTTATGTTTTATAAAAGCGATCTTTTACTGCTCATGCAAAAAGATGTTCGTATTTTAAATAACTTTGCCACCGAGCTGGCTTCTACTACATATTTACTGCAACAACGTTTAGAACTGCTTTCCTATAGCGGAATTGCTCAGAAAGCGGCCTTTTATCTGCTGATCCATCAACGGCATACAGGACAGAAAAAGATCCGTATACCCGGATCAGTTTCCAACTGGGCTTTGATTATGAATGTATCGCGTTCCTCTTTGCACAGAGAGCTGAAAAAGCTGGAAGACAAGAAGATCCTGCGTTATCAGCCACCTATCATTGAAATAGTAGATGCGCAGGCTCTGCAGGAACTGCTGGGATAAAAAAAGCTCCTTTCGGAGCTTGAAGCTAAGCGATAGAAACAGGGGTATAGCCTGCATCTTCCACGGCTTTTTTCAGTACATCGTCACTGACAGTATCCGCAACATCAAATGTGGCCTGCTTGTCTTCTAAGCTGACAACGACATTGGATACGCCTTCCACATCGGACAACGCTTTCTGTACATGGGCCTGGCAATGTGCACACATCATGCCATCGACCTTCATTGTTTTAGACATAGGGGCTTTCTCCTTTCTGTTTATAATCTCTACCGGCTGATAGCCGGCCTTTTCAACAGCTTCTATCAGCTGCTGGTCCGTTACGGTTTCCGACACCTGAAAAGAAGCCTTCTTTTCGTCCAGATCGACATGAACGTCTTTTACACCTTCCACATCGGATAACGCCTTCTGCACGCGGTTTTGGCAATGTGGACACATCATGCCTTCGATCTTCATTTCTTTTTCTACATATATCGCTGGTTCCACCGGTGTATACCCAGCATCGATCACTGCTTGTTTCCACGTTTTCTCTTCGACAGAGTCGATTACATGAAACGTTGCTTTCTTATTCTCCAGGTTGACCGTCACATCCGTAATACCATCAACAGCCTCTAATGCTTTCTGTACTCGGTTTTGACAATGTTCACACATCATACCTTCGATCGACATCTCTTTTCGAATCGATCGTTCTTCTTTAGACGGCACAGGTTCTTGTTCCTTGCTGACCGTTTGTTCTTGTTCTACTGCCGGACGGAAGAAACGAAGACGCAGGGCATTGGTACATACGCAGACGGAGCTTAAGCTCATAGCAGCCGCTCCTAACATCGGCGATAACTGCCAGCCGAAGACCGGATAGAATAAACCGGCTGCAATCGGAATGCCGATGATATTGTAGAAGAAGGCCCAGAATAAATTCATATGGATATTCCGGATCACCTTGTGACTGAGATCGATGGCTGTATTGACATCAAGCAGAGAATCTTTCATCAAAATAATATCTGCTGAATCCATCGCAATATCGGTACCGGCTCCGATGGCCATACCGATATCCGCCCGCATCAAAGCCGGTGCATCGTTGATGCCATCCCCGACCATGATAACCTTACGCCCGGCCTCCTGTAGGGAACGGATCTTGGATTCTTTATCCGTTGGAAGCACATCGCTGATGACTTCATCTATATGCATGGTTTTCGCAATCGCTTTGGCTGTTTGTTCGTTGTCCCCGGTCAGCATCACGACATGCATCTGTTTCTGTCGAAAAGCATCAATGGCTTTTTGGCTGGATGAACGAACAGTATCAGCAACCGCAATCAGGCCCAACAGCTGGTTATCATCACTGAAATACAGAGGGGTCTTGCCTTGTTGAGCAAATTGATCGGCATCCTCGGATCCGTTATCACAGCGAATATTTGATTCCTCCATAAAAGATCGATTGCCTGCGTAATACGTCCGGCCATCGATGACCGCATGGATCCCACGGCCCGGTACGTCGGTAAAGTCCGTAACACTTTTTACAGCCAATCCTTTTTCCTTTGCCCGGTCGATGATCGCCTGAGCTAGAGGATGCAAGGAACCGGATTCAACAGAAGCCGCCAAGGACAGGAAGTCATCTTCTGACATAGTTCCATATACCTTGATATTCTGTACGGTTGTTCTTCCTTCGGTAATCGTACCCGTCTTGTCTAATACGATGGTATCCATATGATGCAAATTTTCCAGACTTTCTGCCGACTTGATCAAAATACCATATTCAGCTGCTTTGCCTGTTCCCACCATGATTGCCACCGGTGTTGCCAGCCCCAATGCACATGGGCATGAGATAACCAGGACACTGACTGCATTGGTCAAGGCAAAAGTAAAGTTATGACTTACCAACATCCAGATCACAAAGGTCAACAACGCAATCCCAATGACAGCCGGAACAAAATAACCTGCTACCGTATCAGCGACACGAGCAATCGGCGCTTTGGAGTTACCGGCATCATCCACCAGACGAATGATCTGGGCCAAGGTCGTATCATCTCCTACCTTTTCCGCCATAAAGCGGAAGGTTCCGTTCTGATTGACCGTGGCGGACATGACCGCATCCCCTTTTTGTTTGACGACAGGAATGCTTTCGCCGGTAATGGCGGCCTGATCTACATACCCGGTTCCCTCCAGAACCTTTCCATCCACCGGAATGCTCTGTCCCGGACGGATCACCACAATATCTCCAGCCACGACTTCTTCACTGGCAATGGATACTTCCATGCCATCCCGGATGACACTAGCTTGTTTCGGAGCCAGATCCACCAGTTTTCCCAACGCATCGCTGGTGCGTGCTTTGGAACGTGATTCCAGATACTTTCCAATACTGACCAAGGAAACGATCATAGCTGCCGAGTCATAATACATACCTGACATCATGGCATGATGGGCCGTATCCATATCCATCCGACCCAAGGAATAGGCCATCACAAATGTATTGGCTAACGCAAACAGGTACGCAGCACTCGAACCGACCGCAACAAGCGAATCCATATTCGGTGCCAGCTTCCATAACGCTTTAAATCCTTTTATATAGAATTGTTTCTGAATGATCATGATAATGGTAGCCAAAATCAGCTGTACCAGGACATTGACCATCATATTCTCCATACCGCTTAGAATCGAAGGCATCGGCAAATGCAGCATTTCTCCCATGGCCACGATCATCAAAGGAATCATCAACACGACCGAAGAGATCAGTCTTTGCCGCGCGGCTTTCTGTTCCTTTTCAAACCGTTGCTGACGGCTCTGCCATTCATCGCGGAAACCGGATCGTTTCGAGCCTTGCGCATTCTTTGGCATGGCTCCGTAGCCAATATTAGTCACCGCCTGGCAGATCTGATCGACGTTGACCTTGTTTTTATCATATTCCACCTTCATGGAATTACCCAACAAGGAGACATCGACATTCTGTACACCATCCAGCTTTGCCACGGCTTTGGTGACATTGGCCTGGCAGGCAGCACATGTCATGCCTGTTACATTAAAACTTTCTTTCATGCCATCACCTACTTTAACCTTTTTACCAGATCCATGACTTCATCCATCGTTTCCATCTTTCCATTTTGGATGTCCTCGGCCACACAGCCTTTTAAATGATCCGATAAAACCATATACCCTAATGACTGCAGCGCCTTTTCCACAGCTGCAATCTGAATCAGCACATCACCACAGTACCGGTTTTCCTCCAGCATTTTTTCAATGCCGGCCAGTTGTCCCGTAATCCGGTGAATTCTCGATTTTAATTGTTTGATTTCCTTATCATCTCTAGGATGATGTTTCATTCGTTCCATATTTTTTACCTCACAGCCATTATATACCCCCATAGGGTATACTTCAAATGAAACGCATTCTTACATCGGAAACCCGTTCATTTTTCTTTAAGTATTCTCTTGTTTCTGTGTATAATGTTAATCGGGAGGGATATGATCATGTATTTATTCTTTGGAACATCCTACTTTTTGATACTGGCAGCCGCTTTACCGGCTTTGTTCTTACTGATGAGAGTCTATTCGATGGATAAAGTGGAAAAAGAACCTATCGGCCTGATAGGGCGTCTTGTCCTTATGGGGATCCTGTCTACCTTTGCAGCTGTTGCCACAGAACTGCTAGGCACCAGGGTGTTATCTGCTTTTTTCTCAGAAAGCTCAATTATTTATAATCTTTTGATGTATTTCATCGTTGTTGCCGGATCGGAAGAAGTTTTTAAATATTTGTTACTGAAAAAGGCCACATGGAATCATCCGGAATTCAACTGTTCGTTTGATGGAATTGTCTATGCGGTTGCGATTGCATTGGGCTTTGCGTTATGGGAAAACTTTGGTTATATTCGTGCTTATGGAATAGAAGTCGCTGCTATAAGGGCTGTTACAGCTGTCCCGGGACATATGTGCTTCGGGATCTTTATGGGACTATGGTATGGACTGGCCAAAAGAGCCCAGCTGGAAGGATCGAGTGCACGTTGTAAAGACTGTTTGAAAAAATCAGTTCTGGTACCGATGATCATTCATGGCATTTACGATTTTATCGCTGTCACCAATGAATCCTTTGGTTTATTCCTTCCGTTCATTGTGATTATGTTTATCTTCAGCTACCGGACTATCAAAAAAAGTTCATTAAACGATGCATATCTATAAATAGAACGGAGGTCGTCATCCTCCGTTTTTATTCTTTGACCAGCAGATCGTTTTCATCCGCTGCGTCGTATTCGGCATCAAGAACCAGCCAGGCATTGGTATTGACCGATGCTGTTTTTTTATGGATCCGCGCATGCAGCTCGGTTGTAAAGTCCACAGCGCCCGTACATGGAATCAGTTCCAGGATCAAAAGCTCCTGTCCGGTTCGTATGTTTTTCACAGTATCACCCTGTTCAAATACTCCGGACTGTACCATTCCTCGGACCACTAGTTTGTTCTTAAAAGCCCTGGCTCTTTTCAATCCGACATCCACGGCTTTCGGTGCAATTGTAAAATAATCCTGCACGACATAAAGGTGTGCAAAGTCTTCTCCATGTTCAGAAACGGACCGAGTCTGTTGTTCTTTTTGCGTATCAATCATGTCTTTGATCTGTTCAATCGTCATATCGTTTAAAGGATCTTCGCTCTTTCTTTTTACGGTGCCGTTCAGCCGGCGGACATAGTACGTCTCAATATCAAACGATCCTCGCAGCATCTTCTCGCAATCCGAACAAATGGTACCGTCCCGGACAACGATACCGGAGAAGAAGGATATTTCATTTCCACAGACTGGACAGCGTTCCTTTTCTTTTTTTCTTCCAAACAATGCCATGGTTTTTCTCCTTTCTATTTTAGATTGTATCGGACTTTTCTTTCTTTTCTATCCCCTGTTTGGGGGCAAAAAAAGCAGAAGGTTTCCCTTCTACTTTGCGTTACTGGCCAGTATTTTTACTTTTGACCACAGATTGGCGATGGATTTCCGGGTGACATCATTGAATTCAAAAACCTCATCCTTTTCATAGCCTTCTCTTGGAATGTAGGCATTGATGCCTTCGTATTCTCCACCTTGTCCATAGAGTTCATTCATGACATCCACGTTGGGTGAAGTATAGCCTACATAGCTTGAGTTGTCCATGGCCGCATCATAATCGGTCATAAAATTGATAAATTCGTAGGCAAGATCAACATTCTTCGCATTTTTCGGAATGACCATACCATCGGACCAAAGGTTGGTTCCTTCCTCCGGTAAATAGAAGCCCATATTTTCGTTTTCTGCCATCACATATGTCGCATCCCCGGAATAGATCAATCCCAGAGCCTTTCGCCCTTGTGCCATATTATCGATGATTTCATCGGTCACGATCTCTGGAGACATGGTTTCCACACACTGACATAACCATTGGTAGGCTTCCTGCAGTTCTTGTTCGTTTTCTGTATTCATCGAATAGCCTAATGCCTTTAAAGCCATCATGAAAGAATCTCGTTCCGAATCATATAAATAAATCTGTCCTTTGTATTTTGGATTTAAGAAGATGTTATAGCCTTCTTTCAGGTCTTCTTCATCCACAACGGTTTTATCATAGACGATTCCGACACTTCCCCAGAAATATGGTACGGAGTACGTATTTCCCGGATCAAATGGCAGATCTAATACCGATGGATCAATTAAATCCAGAGCCGGTTGGATCCGCTCCTTGTCCAATTTCATCAGCTTATCTTCCCGGATCAGACGCTCGATCATATAATCGCTTGGAACCAGGATATCATAGGATTCCCCGTTGGCTATCTTGATATACATCTGTTCGTTGGAATCAAAGTTATCCATGACTACTTTAGCGCCTGTCATCTGTTCAAAATCATTGACTGAGTTCTCGCCGGTATATTCTCCCCAGTTGTATACATGCAAAGTCTGTCCGGCATACGGCTTGGAACCGATGCCTCCCTTTAATCCGAAATAGGAGATAACCAATGCCCCGATGACCGCAAAAGATAAGCCGATCTTCCATCCTCTTGACATCTTTCGGGCCAGACCGCTTTTTTCACGAACCATCGGCAGAAGATTGGAAAGAATCAATACAATGGTAATCAAGACGACCACAATGGTCGAAATGGCATTGATGCTCGGGTTAACACGCTTGGACATCGTATAGACCATGATGCTCAGGTTTTTGACCCCTTTGCCGGTGGCAAAATAGGAGATGATGAAATCATCAAAGGACATGGTAAAAGCAATCAAGGCTCCCGAAATGATGCCCGGCATGATTTCCGGTACGATGACCTTCCACAATGCCTGAAACGGGGTAGCCCCCAGATCCATGGCTGCATCTGCCAAATTGGGATCCAAAGAACGCAGCTTTGGCATAATGCTCAACATCACATAGGGAATACAGAAGGAAATATGCGCTAACAACAGCGTCATAAACCCTCTTTCCACCTGTATGGTAATAAACAATAACATCAATCCGATGGCAGTTACGATATCCGGATTCATCAAAGGAAAGTCGTTGACCTGCTGGATAAACTGCCGTATGGCTTTTTTTGAGCTGGACATTCCGATAGCCGTAATTGTACCGATGACAGTGGAAACAATGGTCGCAACAATCGCAATGATGATCGTTGTATACAATGATTCCATCATGCTGTGATTCTTTAACATCGATACATACCAGCGCATAGAAAAACCAGTAAAATGCGTCAGGGATTTACTCTCATTAAAAGAGAAGACCATCATAAATACAATCGGCAGATAAAAGAAGATCAAACTACCGATCATAAACAGATGGCCGATCGTTCGCTTGTCCTTTTTCATGATGCATCCTCCACCTTGATGGATGTTCGTCTTTCACTTCTTCGTACCAGCATCATCAATAACATCATGATGACAGCCATGATCATACTGATAGCCGAACCGAAATTCCATTCTCCGACCGTGATAAACTGGTTTTCAATAACATTACCGATCAGGAAATACTGTCCGCCACCTAACAGCTTCGGGATAAAGAAGGAGCTGACTGCCGGTAGGAAGACCAGCGTGATCCCGCTGACAACACCAGGCATGGACAACGGAAATGTCACCCGCCAGAAGGTCTGGGCCTTGCTGGCACCCAGATCGGCACTGGCCTCCAGTAAAGAAGGGTCCATCTTGGAAAGCACGGTGTTGATCTGTAAGATCATAAACGGTAAAAAGTTATAGACCATTCCTAATAACACCGCTGTTTCCGTATACAAAAGTTCCACATTGTGGATACCAAACAAACCCAGGATCATGGAAAACAAACCATCCCCGGATAATATACCGATCCATGCATACGTGCGCACCAGCATATTGATCCACATGGGAAAGGTAATCAACAAAACAAGAAGGTTTCGTTTCTTTTCTTCACTGCGGGCAATATAATACGCGATCGGGTATCCCAACAACAAACATAAAACCGTTGTTTTGACGGCAATCCATAAAGAACGCCATAGAATCAACAGGAAGTCCGGATCGGTAAAAAAGTGTACATAGTTTTCAAGAGTAAACTGAAAGGGCACAATACTGTTGCCTGCGTTCATGAGCGAGTACAGCGCAATCAGCAGCATCGGAAACAACAGCATCAAAGCACTCCAGATAATATATGGGTAGACTAATTGTCGAAAATTTTTCATTCAAATCCCATCTTTTCCATCACATGGATATCTTCCGGGAAGAAGGTCAGTCCGACTTCTGCGCCTTCCTCGACATAATCGGTTGTATGGATCTTAAATTCACGACCCTCGGTCACAAAGCGAACACGATAGATTCCCTCTTTGATTTGATCCGGATCAAAATCATATTCCACGTATAAATCGATTTCCTCGTCTTCACTGGACAGCTTCCAGGCCTGGGCATTGGCCCATGTCTTCAGATCGGTATCCAATGCCATGGCTTCATGGATTTCATCCACCGTCTTAAAGAAGTTGAAGGCACTGATGGCTTCATTGGCCTTCTTGTTTTCTACAACACGCTGGTCAATGACCCAGATTTTCCGGGTAATCGTCGTCCCTTTGGAGGTAGAGAAGGTCACCTCGTATTCCCCCAGTTCATTTTCCAGATTGGTTTCGATGGAACTGATGGAAATATATTCATCCGTTGCCGGATCCCAGGCCTGGGCGTCCGCACGGGCAACGATGTCTTTTTCATCCAGATCCTTCATGTCCTCAATATCCACATAAAAATCATTGGCACTGATTTTTTCCTGGCCATCCTCACTGGTTACAATATTATTGGAAATGACATGCATGTTGACCGTTACCTGGGTACCAGGTACCGTTTCCACCATCACTTCATAATGGACCCCTTTAAATAAAACCGAATCCACGATGCCGGTCATTTTTCCCTGGTCCAACGGAACAATATCAATATCTTCCGGACGGATGATGACATCGACCTTTTCATTCGGCTTGAATCCATAATCCACACATTCATAATTTTCATCATCAAAGCGCACCAGCTTATCCTGTAACATAACACCAGGAATAATATTGGATTCCCCGATAAACTTGGCTACATAGCGGTTGACCGGTTCATTGTAGATTTCCTGCGGCGTTCCCACCTGCTGGATCTCTCCATCTTTCATGACCACGATCTTATCGCTCATCGTCAGCGCTTCCTCCTGGTCATGGGTAACAAAAATAAAGGTGATGCCGACTTCCTGCTGGATCCGCTTTAATTCATACTGCATCTCCTGACGCAGCTTCAGATCCAGAGCCCCCAACGGTTCATCCAGCAATAAAACCGCCGGTTCGTTGACCAAAGCCCGGGCTATGGCCACACGTTGCTGCTGCCCGCCGGACATCAAGGTTACATCCTTTTTCTCATAGCCTTCCAAACCAATCAGCTTTAACATTCGCATGACCTTCTGGTCAATGACATCCTTGCTCATCTTCTTGATCTTCAGACCAAACGCAATGTTGTCATACACATTCAGATGCGGAAACAACGCATACTTCTGAAAGACTGTATTCAGCTCTCGTTTATAGGGCGGCACATGTTTGATGTCCTCCCCGTTAAAGATGACCTGTCCCTCGGTCGGTTCCAGAAAACCGGCCAAAATCCGTAATAATGTCGTTTTACCACAGCCGCTAGGACCCAGTAAGGTCACAAATTCATTCTCATAAATATCCAGGTCAATGCCTTTGAGCACAACCTGGTCTTCAAAGTTTTTCACAATATTGCGAAACTGTATAATCTTCTTTTTCTCTTCCATACTTCATAACTCCCTAAAATGTCGGTGGTGTGGATATCCACAGAACCTTGGCATCCGTCTGATTCGGATTGTATAAATAATGACTCTTTCTTCCCTCAATATAAAACGTTTCTTTCGCCTTGATCCGATAGACCTTTGAACCCATGATCAGCTGGATCTGCCCCTTTAAGACATACCCGAATTCCTGCCCTTCATGGCTGATGATTTCTTCCGTTTTACATTTTCCATGTAACGTTAATAAAATCGGTTCCATCTGGTTTTTCTGGGCATTAGGAACGATCCATTCAATGATCCTTCGTTCCTGCTCATCCACAAAAAAATCATCGGTTCCAAACACAACCTGCACCTCCGGTGATTCCTGAAAAAACTCGGAAAGATTGGTTCCCAGCGCTTCCAGGATATCTTCCAAGGCGGATATATTCGGACTGGTCAGATCTCTTTCCAACTGCGATAAGAAGCCCTTGGTCAATTCACAGCGGATGGCCAGTTCCTCTAACGTCAGATTGTTCTGCAGACGCAGTTCCTTTAACTTTTGTCCGATTTTCAAAAAATCACCCCCGTTTAATTAATTAAACTTTTTGTTTATTTTATAAAACAATCCTATTATACATTTATCTATAAGCATATACAAGAAAAAAAGAAGCATTCCTTTTCAGAATGCTTCTCCTTATTCTTCAAATAATAGTCTTGTATCCTCTTTCTCTGTACCAGGTACCCTTTGAATGAACAATTCCACCCCGGCATCCTTTAACTGACAGAATGCATCGATATCCTTTTGGTCGACCGCAATACTGCTGGCAACCTGTTTTTTTCCGGCAGACATACGCATATTTCCGACATTGACCGAACGGATCGGAATCCCACCCTGTACCAATCGAAGCACATCCTGTGGACAGTCACAAATCACAAATACATCTCTGCTGGTCGGAAAATCATCCATCGCATCCTGTACGGTGACAAATTTCACTTCCACTTGGTTCTGTATTGATGCCTTCATCAGATTCTGGCTGAATGTATTCTCTGCCAAAGCATCGTTCACGACTAAAATAAAGGAAGTCTTCGCCACTGACAGCCACTGATACGTAATCTGCCCATGAATCAGACGACTGTCAATTCTAGTAAATATATGATTTGTCATAACTATTACCTCATCTATTTCTATTATAGTCATTTATGGATGGTTTTACAATTTGGACTGATAAATCATACAATCTTATGTCTTTGATCTAGAACAATGATTAGTATGTTTTCCAAAGAAACACCTATCCATCAGTAACATGACAAAATCTTCTTCTTAAAGCTTTTTATTTCCATTGTATCTCTTTACTATTTCCCTTATTATGAATGCGGAGGTGTTCTATGGAACTATCTAAGATCGTTATAACCGGTGGACCTTGTGCCGGTAAATCCACAGCGATGAGCTGGATCCAGAATGCTTTTACTAAACAAGGGTATACGGTTCTATTTATCCCGGAAACCGCAACGGAGCTGATTACCGGCGGTGTTGCCCCTTGGACCTGTGGGAGCCGGGCAGACTATCAGAAATGTCAAATGCAGCTGCAGCTGGAAAAAGAAAAAGTCTTTGAACAAGCTGCCCGTACTATGACAGTCAATAAAATATTGATTGTGTGTGACCGAGGTGCATTGGATAATAAGGCTTATATGACAGACGACGATTTTCAACAGCTTCTGCAACAGCTGCATACCAACGAAATCGAATTGCGTGATCAGTACGATGCCGTCTTTCATCTTGTCTCTGCCGCTAAAGGAGCAGAAGCCTTCTATACAACCTCCAACAATGCCGCAAGAACGGAAACGGTTGAACAAGCTTGTTCGTTGGATGACAAATTAATTGGTGCATGGACAGGGCATCCGCATTTACGGATCATCGATAATTCCACATCTTTTGAAGAGAAGATGCATCGACTGTTGAGCGAGATTTCTTCCTTTTTAGGAGTACCGGAACCGTTTGAGATCGAACGAAAATTTCTGATTGAATATCCGAATATTTCCGTTTTAGAAATGAATCCGAACTGTAAACGCATTGAGATTATCCAGACTTATTTAAAATCACAGGATGGGGAAGAAATCCGGGTACGTCAAAGAGGAATGAATGAAAACTATGTGTATTTTAAAACCATCAAACGGCATGTATCCGATATCAAACGCATTGAGATCGAGGAACGCATTTCAAAGGAAGATTATTTAACCTTATTAATGGAAGCCGATACCTCTCGTCGTCAGATTCGTAAAACAAGATATTGTCTGACATACGATGGCCAATACTTTGAAATTGATGTATATCCTTTCTGGCATCACCAGGCTATTCTGGAAATCGAACTCAGCGATGAAAATCAAAAGATCCGATTCCCTAAGGATATTCGTGTCATCAAGGAAGTCACACAGGATCCTGCTTATAAAAATGCTTCTTTATCTAAAATGACAGGAGAGCATTTCCTATGAAACAAATCATGATACGAGCCGATGATCTAGGATATAGCCAAGGCATCAACTATGGTATTGAAAGAGCTGTAAAACACGGTATCATCAATAATGTGGGCTGGATGGTCAATATGGATGCCTCGATGCACGGCTATGAATTATTAAAGGACTGTGATATCAGCTGGGGTCTGCATACCAATATATGCGCTGGTAAACCGATAACCGATCCAAAATATATTCCCAGTTTAGTGGAAAAGGACGGAAGCTTTCATCCCTCCAAGGTCTATCGCCAAGCGGACCATGATATCGTTAATCTGGAAGAAGCCTTGATAGAAATCGAAGCCCAGCTGCAACGGTTTATTGAATGGCGAGGAAAAGCCCCGGATTACTTTGAAGCCCATGCGGTCAAAAGTAAAACTTTCGATCAAGCGATACAAATGACAGCCCAAAAACATGGTTATCTCTATCAAGAATTATCCTTTGATCCCCATATCCCTGTACAGATCAACGGCCATACAATGTATATGACACTGAAAGGCTCTGTACCTGGGTATGATCCGGTCTATGAATTTAAACATATGGTAGAGAACGGTCATGAAGACTGCATTAATTTGTTGATCTATCATCCCGGCTATATTGATGCCTATCTGATGGAACATTCCTCTTTGGTACATTGTCGTCCGCTGGAAACAGAAGCTTCTGTTGTATTAAAAGACTATGTACAAAAGAACAAGGTTCATTTACTTTCATATAAAGAATTAGCGCAATGATATTTCAATCATTGCGCTTTACTTTATAAATGTCTTTTCTTCGATGTTGTAATAAAGGGAGTTGTTCACGAACACGATCCGTTTCTTCCAGATCTATCGTTTGGATCCACATTCCTTCTTTTTCATCCAGTTCTTTCAACACTTTTCCCCATGGATCACATAATATAGAATGGCCCCATGAATGATACGAATCCTTCATGTTCCGGCAAGGCGAAGCCCCTACGGTAAATAACTGGTTGTCCACAGCTCTCTGTCGGAACAAAAACTCCCAATGTAGTGGTCCCGTTGTCATATTAAAGGAAGCCGGTACAAACAAGATCTTAGCTCCCTGATCTACCATCAGACGACTTAATTCCGGAAACCGGAAGTCATAACAGATGCATAGTCCCATGACACCAAATTCCGTAGAGAATACCGTAACATCCTGTCCCGGTGTCAAGGTATCTGACTCCTTAAAATATTGTCCCCCTTTGACATTGATATCAAATAGATGCATCTTTCTGTGCCTGGCAATTTGTCTGCCTTCTCTATCAAACACATAGGATGTGTTATAAATATGTTTTCCATCTCTTTCCGGAATACTGCCGGCAATCAGATAGATTTGTTTCTCTTTCGCTATCTGCGACAGCCTCTGCCAGCTTTCCTGCCCTTGTTTTTCAGCATATATAGGAAAACAATCTGTATGATACGGACAAGTAAACATTTCCGGCAGAACAACGATATCCACTTTCTCCAATGCCCGGATCTTTTTTTCTGCCTGCTCCAGATTCTTTGATTTATCTGTATCCACATAAGACTGTAAAACAGCAATTGTAACATTGTTCATAGCTTCAGTATAAAAATGATAGTTCCTGCCGTCAATGGATTTTTATTTGTCCTTCTTTGTTCTTTATCGAAATAGAGAATGTACCTCAAGATTTCAGAGTAACTAGGTATCAAATTGACTTATTGAAATACAGAGGAAGTATCGTAAAAATGATACTGGAGACAGGCAGATCTGTAAGAATCAAAGATACTGCCATGATCAGAAGAATAGGAGGTTGGCAATTCCTCTCTGTCCTAAAGGACGGGTCTCCTTGCCGTATTATGGATGAAAGACTTATTAGAACACAAAAATATACAAGCCTTATTTGTAAAATATACGATTAAAGAATGGGAAAACCAGTCCATCTCTTCCATCCGGGCACATATACGCCCTTATTCCGACGCTTGTGCCTATCTTAGCTTTTTGGTTGTGGATGACCATGAACGCCCTCTCACTATGTTTGCGCTGCAACCTTGTCCTCAGTATTCCTATGGAGCCGGCTACGAGATAGAACCTGTACGCCAACTGGTCCAGCTTCATGAACATTGGATCCAGCAGCCTGACCATCCTACAATTCCTATTTACACCATATGGCTTTTCTTGAAGTGTCCACAGGAATTACAAAACTATGATGAACATATTCTGTGCAAGGAACGCATTCGAAATCTAAAGAATTTACATATGGTCTTTCTGTTTTTGGGCGAACAGCCCGATGACTTCAAATTGATCAATTGTTTAAATATTCTCTATGGAGAAAACATATCAATGCACGAAAAAGAAGAAATCCTGCAATCTGAATTTGATCTGGATCCAAGCATGAAGGAGGTATTAAGAAATATGGATTATGTTAAAAAAGCCGGTAAGATCGAAGGGAAACAAGAACAGCTGCTTCAATGCATCAAAAATCTGATGGAATCGTTAAACTGCGATGCAGAACATGCGATGGATCTGTTGAAGGTAGAAAAGAACCAAAGAAGCATTTATTCTTTTCTGCATATTAACTAATTTATCAAGACCTTGATATCTGCTTCCTCATTTTCAGAACAAACAGCTAAAGCTTTATGAACAAAATTCCAAACAAAATGGTTCGATTCCTCTATTTTTGTGATAAGATAAATGCGCATGGGGCTTTAGCTCAGCTGGGAGAGCGCATGGTTCGCAATCATGAGGTCGCCGGTTCGATCCCGGTAAGCTCCACCATCATATTTATTGATTCTTCCAATCCGATTTGTGTTCATCAGATTCCGTTTCTGGAACATCGATTTCTGGCCACCAGTCTATCGTTCCATCCAATGA
>DGUK01000073.1:646-17910 GCA_002394635.1 Faecalitalea sp. UBA4312 | reverse complement strand
TTCCAGAGGATAACAAGTCCTGGCTCACACTTTTTTACAGCCTGCCGGAAGAGCTTGTTTCCAAAAGACCGGCTTATATGAACCTGCCACGCTGTCCATTTGATGTGATTCGCAGTGATGATTATGCCGAGCTTTTGAACACGGATGTATTTCTGGAACTGGTCTGGGACTGCTATGCGTGGAGTGCCTGGCAACACTTTGAAGTGCCGAACAAGGATGGCGATTACAGAGAGATCCCCGGCAGTTTTAATTCCTATTCCGGAGATTTTCCGTTGTGGAGACTGGCCTATACGATCATACCGTATATCCGCGAAAAGTTTGAGCACATCGGGCTTTCCTTCCAGTCTCTTTTTAACATGCCCAGAGGTATGGAGGTTCCGTTCCTGACGTATCAGCAGTTCAGCAATCTGATTGGATCTGTGACTTTGCCGGTATCAAGAACTGGTTCAATGAATTCTATACCAGAGATACCAGCCGCAAGATCCGAGCTGTTCAGAAAGTAAAGGGAGAAAAGGGACTTCCACTAACAACCAATGTTCCTTATGGATATATGAAAGATCCTGACGATCCAAAGCACTGGGTGGTTGATCCGGAAGCTGCTGCGGTAGTCAAGCGTATCTTTGATATGTGTATGGAGGGACGCGGCCCGAGCCAGATCGCCAAGCAGCTGAAAGAGGATAAGGTATTTACCCCTACTGGCTACCACAAGCGTCAGGGCAGAAATACGCCAAACGCAGAGCTGGAAAATCCCTATGGTTGGAACAGCAGTACCGTTGTACACATCCTCGAAAGACGCGAGTATACAGGCTGTGTGGTCAACTTTAAGACCTATACGAACTCAATCTGGGATAAAAAGCAGAGGGATAATCCGGTTGAGAATCAGGCAATCTTCCCAGATTCTCATGAACGTATCATTTATGATGAAGTCTTTGAAAAGGTCCAGCAGATCCGTCAGCAGAGGCACAGAAAAACAAAATCCGGAAGAAACAGCATGTTCTCCGGACTTGTGTATTGTTCTGACTGTGGTGAGAAGCATTACTAAGGTGCGAGAATTCTATACGCCCCGCACTGTCGTCGCTCTGCTTTGCGAGCTGATTGAGCCGTATTCGGGCATTGTATATGACGGAGCCTGCGGCTCCGGCGGCATGTTCGTACAGTCCATGCGCTTTGTAGACGAGCACAAGGACAACCGCCTGAATGTCTCCATCTACGGCCAGGAGCTGACGGATACGACCCGGCGCCTGGCTAAGATGAACCTTGCAATCCGGGGGGATCTCCGCAAATCTCGGCGCGGAGGCCGCCAACACTTTCCTGAACGATCAGCACAAAGACCTGAAGGCAGACTTCTCGCTGGAAAACCCTCCATTCAACCAGAAGGACTGGCGCGAGGCCAATCAGCTGAACGATGATCCGCGTTGGAACGGCTATCCGACGCCTCCGACCAGCAATGCCAACTACGGCTGGCTGCTGAACACCCTGTCCAAACTCAGACAGAACGGCGTCGGCGTGGTGCTGCTTGCGAACGGTGCGCTTTCATCCAGTGGCGATGAACATGAAATACGTAAGAGACTGATTGAAAATGATGTGGTAGAAGCGATAATTGTTCTTCCGAACAGAATGTTCTACACAACATATATTTCTGTTACGGTGTGGATACTGAACAAAAACAAAAAGGCACGCAATGAGAAGCGTCCCGGTGGAGATGTTACTTTCCGTGACCGCTCCGATGAAATCCTGTTTATGGATCTGCGACAGATGGGACATCCATACGAGAAGAAATATATTGAGTTCACGGAGGAAGATCGTGCGATAATTGTTGACCGCTTCAAATCATGGCGCTTCGAGAACTATAAAACACCATATGAGAATATTCCCGAGTTTTGCCATGTTGCTAAGAAATCAGACGTCATTGAAAAAGAGTATAGCCTTGTTCCGAGCCAGTACATTGAATTCTTGTATAACAAAAATAATCGTCGAGATATAGATGCAGAGCTTGTTGCATTACGTTCAGAACTTATTGAATTGCTGGAAAAGGAAGGTAAGTCCAAAGACGTGATGCTTGCGTTACTGGAGGATTACACCAATGTCAACGACTGAGAAGCTGGGGTCTTATATAGAAAAATTGGATCGTCCAAGAAAACCTCGAAATGATAAAAGAGGTTGCAAAGAAGCTGTGAGATAGCATTAGCAGGACGTTTTATATGGTGGCGTAAAAAGCAGCACCAAGCGCGATTGCCTGGTGCTGTTTTTTACAGTCTTGATCTTCACAATAAAATGTGATACACTTATTCACACAATCACAACAATCTGTGAAAGGAGATGGTGCTATGACTGACAAACCCACAGTGAACATCACGCTTTCGATTACACCAGAGGAGCGAAAAGCTTTGAAACAGGTAGCGTTAGACAATGATGTCTCGGTATCAGCATTAATACGCCTTTGGTTGAAAGACTATCTGGAAGAGAAAAAATCTGAGGGGTACAAAGCAAAATAACACGATAGAGAGACGGGTTATTGGAGCAACGGACTTATTCCAATTCGTCATGGTCTGTAATATCCCACATTACGGAAAGGAGTAAGTTAATATGAGTAAAAGAGTTACGGCAATGGTCCGTAAAGACCCGAAAGGACGTAATCTCCGCCCCGGAGAATACTACGATGAAGTAAAGAAGCGGGACAAATACCGTTACCGCGACGAGAACAACAAATATCATGATGTCTATGCCTTTAGGCTGACTGACAAAGACCCTGTTCCGTATGATAAGCCTGAAAAGGGGTCATGGTACGAGTCTGATTCGTACCAGAATCCGTACCAGAATTACGGCAGAGAAAATCTGTTCATTTATGAATAGAAATGTGGTACAGAGGCAGTAAGATATTGTCGTGGAAACATAGGTATTTCAAGGAAAAATGCTCATATATGAGGAGATTTGATTTTATGTTACGGATACTATTTGTTTGCCATGGCAATATATGCCGTAGTCCCATGGCAGAATTTATTATGAAGGATATGGTCACTCAAAGAGGACTGGAGGATTCTTTTTATATTGAATCGGCAGCCACCAGTACCGAAGAGCTGGGAAGAGATCTGTATCCTCCGACCAAACGGATATTACGAGATAAACAGATTCCGTTTTCAAAAAGAAGAGCCCGCCAGATCGTACGTGGTGAAGATAAGCGGTGGGATTATATCTTTGGGATGGATCATGCCAATATACGTGATTTACAGAGATGGTTTCCCGATGCAAAGGAAAAGATCCACATGCTGCTCGATCACAGGGCGGTTTCCGATCCGTGGTATACCGATGATTTTGAAACGGCATTTAATGATGTTTATGAAGGATGTGCCATTTGGCTGGAAAGGATTTTACATGATCAAACAGAATATACACACACATAGTACCTATGCTGATGGAAGAGATACATTGGAGGAAATGGTCTTGGCGGCCATTGAACAGAAGTTTACCGTACTGGGGTTCAGCGAACATGCGTATATCCCAGGCGATGACTGTTGTATGAATCCGGACAGTACGGATCAATACATTGCCGAAGTACGGGCTTTGGCTGAAAAATACAAAGAGCAGATTACCATCTTTCTAGGATTGGAGCAGGATATGCGTTATCGTGACTGGCACCCGGATCAATACGACTATATGCTGGGGTCGAAGCACTATCTGGAACATGACGGAACCAGCCTGGGCATCGACAGTTCCCCCGAAGTGTTTACGATGATCCTGCAGGATTGGTATCATAATGATTTTATGGCATTGGCCAAAGACTATTATACGGGCATGCGGGACATGGCTGACTGGAAGGAAGTTGATATTATTGCTCATCTGGATCTGTTGATGAAATACAATGAAGATCAGTCTTTCTTTGCTTTTGATGACCCGAAATATATAAATCTGGCTTGTGATACGATCGACGCTTTGTCGAATAAGATCTTTGAGGTCAATACTGGAGCTATAGCCAGAGGATATCGGAAAACACCATATCCGGAAAAACATTTACTGGAATATATGTACCAGAAGGGCATCCAGATCTGCCTGAACAGTGATTGTCATAACAGTGATTATTTATCTTGTGGATTTGAAGAAGCTTTGAAACTGATTCAATCCTGTGGATATAAGGAAATGGTTACTTTAACCAAAAATGGCTTTAAAAGTGTACCTATTTCTTTATTTCAATATTAATTTTCAAGGTTTTCGAAAAATTTCAGAAACACTTGAAAATTAATGAAAATATGATATTCTTTACTAAACCGATGACACGGAGATCAAACAGAAAAATGTGTCTGTAGAGAGTCCGGAAGGGTGGAAGCCGGATGATAACAGTTCTGCAAATGGACCGTGGAGGGCGCATAGGAAAGGGAAACCGAGTATGATGTGACGTAAGATTCGCGTAAGAAATCAGGAATATGATAGTATTCCCTAAGCGCATGGACCCCCATGAAACAAGGTGGCACCGCGGGTAAAGAAGATGTACTCGTCCTTGATAGAGTTTTCTATTGAGGACGTTTTTTTATACAAAGGAGGATTTATGTTTCCAAATCTAAAGAAAGTAAAAGAGATAGCAAAGGATCATGACATTCATAGAATTCCGGTTGCGATAGAACTATATGCCGATCGTTTTACGCCGGTGGAAATACTACGGATCCTCCGGGATGCCAGCCGGCATTGTTTTCTGTTGGAAAGTGCCAGCCAGGATGAACAATGGGGACGCTATTCCTTCCTCGGGTATGATCCGGCTATGGTGATTACGTGTACCGATGGAGCATTAACGATACGATCGCTGGATCATACCATACATGTGGAAAAAAGGGTGGATCACCCGAAACAAGATCTACGTGACATACTGGCGCAGTATCGTTCGGCTGTAGTGGAGGGACTTCCTCCTTTTACCGGAGGACTGGTCGGATATTTTGCGTATGATTATCTTCATTATGGCGAACCAAAACTGCAGACAAGGAAAAAGGATCCTGATGATTTTAACGATCTGGACCTGATGTTGTTTGATTCTGTCATCTGTTTTGACCACTATAAACAGAAGGTGATCTTAATAACGGGTGTCGATACAAAAGCGTTGGATGAAAGCTATGAACAAGCACAAAAAAAACTGTCTGCGATGAAAAACCTACTTAAAAGAGGCCATCGCAGCACAATGGAGCCACTTTGTCTGTTATCGGACCTTTCGTATGAATTTACGGAATCGGAATTTGAACATAGAGTTGAAAAGGCCAGACAGTATATTTATGAAGGAGATATTTTCCAGGTGGTATTGTCAAATCCGTTACGAGCGAGGGCCAAGGGTTCTTTGTTTGATACGTATCGTGTGTTACGTACGGAAAATCCGAGTCCTTATATGTTTTATTTTTCCGGGGATGATATAGAGATGGCGGGTTCCAGCCCTGAAACGTTAGCCAAGCTGGAACAAAACAAGCTGTTTACCTTTCCTCTGGCAGGAACCCGACCGAGAGGACATACCTATGAGGAAGACAAGAGATTAGAAGAAGAACTGCTGGCTGATGAAAAAGAAAGAGCAGAACATAATATGCTGGTGGATCTAGGAAGAAATGATATTGGCCGGGTGGCCCGCATCAGTTCGGTAAAGGTGGAAAAATATATGGAAATCGAACGATTTTCCACAGTGATGCATATCGGTTCAACGGTCACCGGAAAGATCCGGAAACATCTCGATGCGCTGGATGCCCTGGATTCCATCCTTCCTGCCGGCACCTTGTCGGGTGCGCCGAAGTTTCGGGCGTGTCAGATCATTGATGAACTGGAATTAAGCCGACGAGGTGTTTATGGTGGAGCTGTCGGGTATTTAGACTTTACGGGGAATATGGATACATGTATTGCGATCCGTCTGGTCTACAAGAAAAAAGATGAAATTTGTGTTCGATCTGGTGCCGGGATCGTCGCAGACAGTATCGCTATGAATGAATATCAAGAGTGCCGGCATAAAGCTCAGGCTGTGATTCGTGCTATGGAAAAAGCACAGGAGGGACTGGAATGATCGTATTGATTGATAACTATGACAGCTTTTCCTATAACGTATATCAGCTGGCAGGCGCTGTGTTTGACGAGATCCGGGTTGTACGCAACGATGCCTGCACAGTGGAGCAGATCCGCCAAATGGATCCACAGGGAATTCTTTTATCGCCGGGGCCGGGCAAACCATCCCAGGCGGGAATATGTATCGAGCTGGTACAGGCTTTGTATGATACGATCCCCATTCTGGGAATTTGTTTGGGGCATCAGGCAATCTGTGAAGCATTTGGAGGAAAGGTATCCTATGCCAGAGAATTGATGCATGGAAAACAGGATATGATCCAGGTCATAAAAGAAGATCCGATCTTCCGACAGATCAGTCCTTCATTTCCGGCTGCACGATACCACTCTCTGGCAATTCGGAAATTGCCGGAATGTCTGGAGACATTGGCTTTGGCAAAAGACGATGAAATCATGGCCATACGGCATAAGGAGCATCCGGTCTATGGATTTCAGTTTC
This sequence comes from Faecalitalea sp. UBA4312, assembly GCA_002394635.1. Classification (GTDB taxonomy): domain Bacteria; phylum Bacillota_I; class Bacilli_A; order Erysipelotrichales; family Erysipelotrichaceae; genus UBA4312. The sequence goes on along the minus strand of DGUK01000073.1, from coordinate 11,396 downwards.
ATCCGGAATCGGTTATGACCCGGGATGGTCTGCAGATGATAAAAAATTTTAAGTTGATCACAGGAGGTAGTAAACATGATCAAAGAAGCGATTGCAAAAATTGTAAATAAAGAAAATCTGACTTACGATCAGGCGTATACGGTTATGAATGAAATCATGTCCGGTCAAACAACACAGACACAAAATGCGGCTTTTCTGGCTGCTTTATCAACCAAGAGCGCACATATGGAAACCATTGATGAAATAACCGGCTGTGCCAATGCCATGCGGGAAAAAGCTATTCCTTTTGATAAGGAAGGACGTCAGGTGATGGAAATTGTAGGGACCGGTGGAGACAACGCAAAGAGCTTTAATATTTCCACAACGTCTTCCTTGGTTGTTGCTGCCGGAGGCATTAAAGTAGCAAAGCATGGAAATCGGGCTGCTTCCAGTCAGAGTGGCGCAGCGGATTGTCTGGAAGCGCTGGGGATCAACATTCATCAGTCACCGGATAAAGCCAGAGAGCTGCTGGATAAAGTCGGGATTTGTTTCTTCTTTGCACAGAAGTACCATACATCGATGAAATATGTAGGAGCCATTCGTAAAGAGCTGGGATTCCGTACGGTATTCAATATTCTGGGGCCATTGACCAATCCGGCCAGACCCGATATGTTCATGCTGGGTGTATATGATGAGTACTTGGTGGAGCCGATTGCCAAGGTATTATCCAAACTGGGGGTACGAAAAGGACTTGTATTCTACGGGCAGGACAAACTGGACGAAATCAGCATCAGTTCACCGACGACGATCTGTGAACTGCAAAACGGCTTTTACAGGACCTCTGTCATCACACCGGAACAATTTGGTCTGTCCAGGGCGGCAAAGGAAGAAATTGTAGGCGGAACCCCGCAGGAGAACGCACAGATCACACGGGATATCCTGAATGGTGTATCGGGCCCGAAAAGAGATACGGTCTTATTGAATGCCGGACTGGCACTCTATGTGGGTGGACGTGCCGATACGATGAAACAGGGCATTTCTCTGGCAGCTGATCTGATTGATTCCGGAAAAGCCGGAGAAGTGTTAAACCGATATATTGAGGTGTCCAATGCCTGATATTCTGCAGACGATCGCCAATGCGACAGCTATGCGGGTAAAGACATCAAAGGAAGCAATCACGCTGGAACAGATGAAAGAGAAAGCATTGTCCTTGCCTCAAAAGGAGCATGCCTTCCATAAGGCGCTGCAAAAAAAAGAATTGTCCTTCATCTGTGAATGTAAAAAAGCATCCCCGTCCAAAGGCCAAATTGTCGCGGACTTTCCTTATATGGAAATAGCGCATCAGTATGAAGCGGCTGGTGCCGATGCGATTTCGGTATTGACCGAGCCCCAATGGTTTTTAGGCAGCCTGGATATCCTGCAAGAGATTGCCGATTCTGTATCGATCCCGTGTTTGCGCAAAGACTTTACGGTGGATGAATATATGATTTACGAAGCCAGAGTCTATGGAGCCGATGCGATCCTGTTGATTGTTTCCTTGCTGGATGAAGAGCGCCTGGAACGATATATCGACATCACGCATTCGCTGGGAATGGATGCTTTGGTAGAATGTCATGACGCAGAGGAAGTGGATAGGGCCAAGCGTGCCCATGCCCGGATCATCGGTGTCAATAATCGCAATCTGCGTACCTTCTCGGTCGATGCGTCACATTGTCTGCGCTTGCGTCAGCAGGTTGGCAGTGATTGTATATTTGTGGCCGAAAGCGGCATAAAGACAGTGCAGGATATCCGCGCTTTGAAACAAGCCGGCGTGGATGCGGTCTTGATCGGGGAAACGATGATGTTGGCAGCCGACAAAGCTAAAAAGCTGGAGGAGCTGAATGGATGACAAAAGTAAAGATCTGTGGTCTGCGGCGACCGGAGGATATCCGGATCGTCAATCTGTGTAAACCGGATTATGCCGGATTTATCATCCATTTTCCGCAAAGCTATCGTTCGCTTACCGTATCGCAGGTAGAACGACTTACGTCTATGTTGGACCCGGGTATCCAATCTGTCGGCGTCTTTGTGGATGAAGATCCGCAGCTGATCATCGATCTGTTGAAACGGGATATCCTGGATCTGGCGCAGCTGCATGGCCGGGAAAGTGAGGACAGGATCCGTCATATTCAGAAGGAGAGTGGCAAACAAGTGATCAAAGCGTTTGAAATTCATACGATGAGCGATATTGAACAAGCTTGTATGAGCCCGGCTGATTATATATTGCTCGATAAAGGAAAGGGCAGCGGGCAAACCTTTGATTGGTCCTTGATCCGGAAAGTCGATCGTCCGTTTTTTCTGGCTGGTGGATTGCAGCCGGACAATATCGATCAGGCTATTCAGATGCTCCATCCTTTTGCGGTGGATATTAGTAGTGGTGTTGAGACACAAAAATACAAAGATTATGATAAAATAGAAACAATTATGAAAAAGATCAGGAAGGAGAATCTGTGATGTCGAAAGGTCGATTTGGTGTTCATGGAGGACAATATATACCGGAAACATTAATGAATGCGGTCATAGAGCTGGAACAGGCTTACAATCACTACAAAGATGATCCGACGTTTCAAAAGGAACTCAACGAACTGTTTAATGAATATGCCGGGCGTCCAAGCCGTTTATACTATGCAAAAAAGATGAGCGAGGATCTGGGCGGTGCGAAGATCTATCTGAAGCGGGAAGATCTGAACCATACCGGTGCGCATAAGATCAATAACGTATTAGGACAGGCCCTGCTGGCTAAAAAGATGGGAAAAACGCGCTTAATTGCCGAAACAGGCGCCGGACAGCACGGCGTGGCTACCGCAACAGCGGCTGCTTTGATGGGAATGGAATGCGTTGTGTTTATGGGAGAAGAAGATACCCGCCGGCAGGCTTTGAATGTTTATAAGATGAAACTGCTGGGATCCCAGGTCGTTCCCGTAAAAACAGGAACCGCCACCCTGAAGGATGCTGTCAGTGAAGCCATGCGGGAATGGACCAGCCGGATCGAAGATACACACTATTGTCTGGGCTCGGTGATGGGACCTCATCCGTTTCCGACCATCGTTCGTGATTTTCAAGCTGTGATTTCTAAGGAAATCAAGGAACAGATCCTGGAAAAAGAAGGAAGATTGCCGGATGCGGTCATCGCTTGTGTCGGTGGCGGATCGAATGCGATTGGTGCCTTCTACCACTTTATCGAAGACAAGGATGTTCGGCTGATCGGCTGTGAAGCTGCCGGGCGAGGCATAGATACCTTTGAGACAGCCGCTACTTTGAATACAGGGCGATTGGGTATATTCCATGGGATGAAATCTTATTTATGCCAGGACGAATACGGACAGATTGCGCCCGTTTATTCCATCAGTGCCGGCCTGGATTATCCGGGCATCGGTCCGGAGCATGCTCATTTATATGACATCGGCCGTGCTGAATATGTGGCAATCACCGATGAACAGGCGGTGGATGCGTTTGAATACTTATCACGTACCGAGGGGATCATTCCGGCCATCGAAAGCGCTCATGCCATCGCATACGCGATGGAGCTAGCACCGACGATGAACAAAGACCAGATTATTGTAATCAACGTCTCCGGACGAGGCGATAAAGACTGCGCGGCAATTGCACGTTATCGCGGGGAGGATATCTATGAGTAACATCTATAAGGCTTTTGAAAAAAAGAAGGCATTTATCACCTATATCGCCGTAGGGGATCCGGATCTGGACACATCGGAACAGATCATCCGGGCCATTGCGGAAGCTGGCGCAGATTTGATCGAACTGGGTATTCCTTTTTCCGATCCCACAGCGGAAGGACCGGTCATCCTGGAATCCACACAACGGGCTCTGCAAGCCGGAACGACAACCGACAAGGTTTTTGATCTTGTTAAGAAGCTGCGCAGGGATATCGAAACCCCGATGGTATTCATGACCTATGCCAACGTCGTCTTTAGCTATGGAAGCGAACGATTTATCTCTATGTGTCAAAAGGTCGGTATCGATGGTTTGATCTTGCCGGATATTCCTTATGAAGAAAAAGCCGAATTCGAACAATATTGTAAACAATATGATGTAGATCTGATTTCCTTGATTGCCCCGACCAGTTCCAACCGGGTTGCGATGATTGCCAAAGAAGCAAAAGGATTTATTTACATTGTCTCCAGTCTCGGTGTGACCGGAACGCGCAGCGAAATCAATACGGATATCGACTCCATTGTCTCTGTCATCCGTGAGAATACGGATGTACCTTGTGCTGTCGGCTTTGGCATTTCCGATCCGAAACAAGCAATAGAAATGGCGGAAGCATCCGATGGTGCCATCGTCGGTAGCGCTATTGTAAAAATTATTGCCAAAGAAAAAGAAAAAGCCGTGACACCGGTTTATGAATATGTCAAAGAAATGGCAGAAGCCGTCCATTCCATATAAAGAAAATCTCTGATTAAAAACAGAGATTTTTTTTGTCCCTTTGCGTTTTTTGCATAGTAGAGGCGGTTTATGAAAGTATTTCAGATTATCCTACGACGGCAAAAGATCTAAGTAAAGACATAGAAAAGAGGTGAAAGAGGCTGGATTAAAAAAACGATAGTGTCTTTACAAAGGTCTTCGCCAATCCATCCGATCCTGACAGTAGACGGCTATCAAAAGCCGGTCTATGCCATATTGATTACGGCATTTGTCCTTTATCCGGACCGGAAGGCATATTTGCAGATCCTGGATGAAAAAGAAAATAACGCCATATACTGGAAAGAGAGAATGGCGGATTATTACAAGCATTACTTTGATAAGTACTATAACGAATATTATGAAGATTTAAAGGAGACAAAGTATAAAAAGATATTTGAAAAAAAGATGATCGCTCTGGAAACAAAGGAGAAAGAACTGACAGAACGAATGGCTCGTCGGGAACAAGAACTTAAAATCAGAGAAGATGCGTTAAAAAAGAAAACAGAGGTCGGATAAAACCGGCCTCTAAATCATATGTAACGACTGCAGCAGAAGCAGGATGCCGTCTTCACGGTAATCGCCACAAACAATATCTGCTTTTTTCCTTGTCTGGATATCTGCATTGCCCATGGCTACACCAATCCGGGCAGCTTCCAACATCGGTGCATCGCTTAGAGTATCACCAAAGGCCATAAAGGCATGAGGATCGTATCCCCAGTATTTCATCAGTTTCATGATACAGTCCGATTTAAACACGCCTTTTTTAAAGATGTCGTGATTGATAGGGCCGGCCGCTATCGGACAGATGCCTTCTACATCTTTGAACAAGGGCAGGATATCCTGATCTTCTTCATGGATCAGACAGATAAGATAGCTGGCCTGTCCCCGGTAAGGCTTTACTGTACGATAAGGAATACCGAACATTTTGATAAAGCGTCGGACCAAATCGTTCATTTCGGTGAAAAAGACTTCCTCTGCTACGGTATATACCGGAATATGATGCCTGTCAGCAATTCGAAATATCTGATTTCTCTGTGCTTGTGTGAAGGTATTCTCCAGGACAAGCTGACCTTGTGAATAAATCTGCTGTCCGCCGGCGATGATCATACCATCCCATGGGATATCCATCAGACCGGGAACGGCTCTGGCTGTCAGCATCGGACGCGATGTGGAAATACCGATCTTATAGCCGTTGGATCGGAGCTTTTTCAAAGCAGTCAGGGTACTTTCCGGTATGAAATTATTGATGGGATCATAGATGGTTTTATCCACATCGAAGAATACGGCTTTGATCTCTTTCATGGACAGATTATCGATTTCCATGCTCCAGACGAATTGCTTCCAGCTGATAGGTCAATATAGTAGTTAGCCATATAACGGTGACGATCAAGACCGGCAGGATTCCCGTATAGAAAAACAAATCAGCTAACAGGCAAAGTAACCAGCAGGCGATACAAAGATGGTTGATTCTTCCATACGCTTTATAGGCGGCTTGATACATGATCTGTTTCTCTCCTTCGTCCATGGAATTGACCCAGTCTTTCTGGAATTTCATATCCATGATATCGCCTTGTTTTTCCGGGTTGATTTTCTTTACGTCTTCGACGATCCTTCTTTGAAGGAACATATTGATTAATAACACGGTCATAAAACAGACAGATGTCAGATGGATCGGCATTGTACGGAAAGAAAAGATACAGGAGAGCAGAAACATAGATAGGATCATCAAGATATTTCCCATCACCAGAGCCCGCGATAACTGCAGGTCTGCCTGATCAACGGGTTCTTCCTGTGTGCCATCCCATTGTCTGATGGTGTTTTCTGCCTTGCGGATCCCCCATACCATATAGAGAAAACCAAGTGCGTTTCCCACCAGGAGAACAAGAAATAGAGCTTGACTGATCCATTTTGACTGCTGGAGGGTCAGATTCGTCATCACAAAGGAATCGGAAAAGGATCCCAGGAACTTACCGGTGAAATAGCCGAGTATGCCGGCTAGAGCCAAAATACCTAAAAATTTAATGACAGTGTGTTTTTTATTCATCCTCTAAATCCTCCTTGTATTCAAATATGTCTTCGACCGATACATGACAGACTTTGGCAATTTTTAAAGCCAGCGTGACGCTGGGGGAATAATCTCCACGTTCAATCTGGGAGATGGTCTGTCGGGATGTTTGAACCAATTTACCCATCTGTGCCTGATTGACTCCTAGTCGGGCGCGATATTCCTTCAAATGGTTGTATAAAGGCACATTGACCTCCTTTCTTGTCATATTGACAACGATACTTGTCAAACTAATCATAACAATGACAAGAATACTTGTCAATATATAAGAATAAAAAAAGTATTTTCTTATTCCGGATGGATAAAAAATACTTTTTTGGATTATTTATATAAATCATTCCGACGGATGTTCCAGAACGGCATGCGCTGTCTTATTTGGTCGATTTTGTGAAGATCGATTTCTTCGATATGCACTCTTTGGTTTTTCTTCATCTGCACCTGGATCCGTCCAAACGGGTCCGCAATCAAAGAACGTCCATAGGATGTATACGAACGATATGTGTAGGCTGCGGGATTAACGGCACACACAAAGATCTGGTTTTCCATGGCTCTGGTCTGCATCAAGGCATTCCAATGTGCTTTTCCTACGTTTTCATTAAAGGCGGCCGGCACAAACAAGACACGGATCCCTTGGAGCGCCAGCAGACGAGGCAGTTCCGGAAAACGTATATCATAACAGATCACAACACCCATTTTTCCCCAAGGCGTGTCAAAGGTGACAATTTGATTTCCCATGGAGAAGACATCTTTCTCCTGATAGGTCGTCCGCCCATGAAACTCCATTAAGTGGGTTTTTCGATAGCTTCCGATGATCTGGCCGTCATTGTAGATAAAACATGTGTTGTAGAGATGCGTCCCTTGTTTTTCCACAATGGTCCCTCCCACCAGGATCTGGTGGTAACGGGCAGAGATCGTACGCAATGCGTCCATAGCTTGTTTCTGATACCGGACACTTTCCTTGATTTTTCCATTGTCATAGGGACAGATCCACAATTCCGGCAAAACGACAATATCCGCTTCCTTGGTTTGTTGACTGTAGTGCAGGAGTTGATCGATATTCTTTTGTGGATCCGGATCCACTTTAATCTGTATGATGCCTGTTTTCATGTTCAATCCAACCATGCTCCTTTAAATAATGATAGATGCCTCCCTGACTGCAGGCCGGTGCCACATCATCTGTATATTGATCTAGACGGGGATCTCCGTTTTCCATGCGCACAGATAAACGCGCATGTTTCAACATATCGATATCATTCAGGGAATCTCCGAAAGCCATATAGGCATCGGCTTCAAACCCGAAATTTTTCATCAGGATCTGGATGCCGGTATATTTGTTGGTATCGTCCCGGATCAGATCCAGGCTGGTCAGGTTATACAAGACCTTGATCCCTTCCAGATTTTCAAATTCCGGTCGTCTTTGTGTTCGTGTTTCCTTTGGCGTGGCCACACAGATGATGTCGAAATAATCTCCTTCCTGCAGCTCCGTACGTATTTCCACATCATGAAAGCTGTACGTGTCATAAAGCTCCTGCATAGTCTGATCGTATTGTGTGGCAAAAAAGGTGGTGCCGCAGGGCAGCAGACCGAGCTTTTGATGGCGGGCGATTTCAAAAATCTTCTTGACCGATTGCTCGTTCATATGGACGCGATATAAAGAATGCATATCCTTGTCATATACATCGGCACCATTGGCGCAGACAATGCCATCCCAGTCAAAAGCTTCTACGATATGCAGATCTGCCAGCTGTAAATAAGGGCGCCCCGTACAGATACAGACCTTATAGCCATTCTTTTTTAATTCATCGACTGCTTTCCAATGCAGGGCGGGTACCGAGCCGGCCGCATGGTCATAGAAGGTGTGGTCGACATCTAAAAAGATAGCTCTTATGTTTTTCTCCATACGATTATTATAACGTATTCTATAGAAATAGATGAATGAAATGTTTATAATAAGTACATGTTTCAACAAGACTTATTGACATGGTATCAACACAATAAAAGAGAGCTGCCTTTTCGGAAAAACCGAAATGCCTACCAGATCTGGATCAGTGAGATCATGGCACAGCAGACAAGGATTGAAGCCATGCTGCCGTATTTTGAACGCTTTATTGAAGAATTGCCGGATATGAAAAGCCTGGCTGAGGTATCCGATGAAAAGCTCAATAAGCTGTGGCAGGGGCTGGGCTACTATTCAAGAGCCCGTAATCTGAAAAAGTGTGCGCAGGTATGCATGGCGCAATATGATGGTAAACTGCCACCCACCAAAGAACAACTGAAAAAGCTGCCGGGAATCGGGCCATATACAGCTGGGGCAATTGCTTCGATCGCTTATGGACAAAGAGTCAGCTGTGTCGATGGCAATGTCATTCGGGTGTTTTCCCGGATCTATGACTGCCATGAGGATATGGCTCGTTCCAAAGGTCGAAAATACATTGAAAAAAAGGTGGATGAAAGTTTGCCGGAGGCTGCCTACATCCATGATTACAATCAGGCTTTGATGGAATTGGGTGCACTGATCTGTGTTCCTTCCGGCCCGCGTTGTGATCGCTGCCCGATCCGAGCATACTGCAAAGGGTATGCCAATCAAACATGTGACCAGCTGCCGGTTTTGATCAAGAAAAAAAACCGGCGTATTGAAAAGAAGACGATCTATATATGGACGGACGGTACAAGGATCCGATTGGTAAAACGAAGCGAAAAGGGCTTGTTGTATCAATTGTACGGATTTGATGAACAACAACCGGAACATTCGATAAGAAGAGTAGAGCTGACACCATATACACATATCTTTTCCCATGTGGAGTGGCATATGAAAGCCTTTCTTGTTTATACGGACCAGGCGGATGAAAATTTTCATACCTTCTCGGATATACAAAAAAAATATGCGGTTCCTTCTGCGTTTCAACCGTTTTTGACCGAGGCGGAGACGCTTATACAGGGAAAAGAGAATAGACCGAATTGGACTTAAAGAACCAAAAAGAGAAGAAAACCCTTTATACTTTGTTTGTGAGTTCCGAAAGGAACATGGGAGAGAAAAAATAAGCCGTGCATACGGCTTGTTTTTTTATCTTGAAATTTCTGAGAGAGCTTTATATACTTGCTTAAGTATGAAGTATATATTATTGTGCATTATGATCTTTGTGGCCGGTTTTGTCGACTGCATAGCCGGAGGTGGTGGTCTGATTTCTCTGCCGGCATATATGATCATCGGTCTTCCCGCACATACAGCGATAGCGACCAATAAGATGTCATCCAGTATGGGAACGGCTGTATCGACCTTCCGCTTTATCCGAAAGGGGTATATAAACTATAAGCTGGGATCGGTTTGTATCCTGCTGGCTTTGATCGGTTCGGCCGCCGGAGCCAACATCGCATTGATGATCCCTGCTGTTTTTTTTACTAAGATCATGTTGGTTATTTTGCCGATAACGGCCTTTTATGTATTGCGACCCAAATCTTTAAGAGATGATCTGCCTCCGTTATCTGCTCGTAAGACAATGTGTCTGGCAGGTGTATCAGCCTTGATCATAGGGATCTACGATGGGTTTTATGGGCCGGGGACCGGTACTTTTCTGATCTTATTGTTGAATGGTTTAGCCCATCTTTCTTTAAAAGAAGCCAATGGAATCACAAAGATCATCAATCTGACAACCAATCTGACCAGTCTGGCAGTATACATCTACCATGGAAAAACATTGATCGTATTGGGGATGTGTGCCGGGGTTTTCGGGATCCTCGGAAACTGGATGGGAACCATCTTCTTTGAAAAAGATACGCAAAAGATCGTCCGGTCGGTCATGATCTCGGTCATTGTAATTTTCTTTATTCGAAATTTATCCACTTTATTCTAAAAGTGGATACTTTTTATAAGACAAGCGAAAAGCCTTGTGATAGAATATATAAGTACGATTGTGTCTATTTAGAAGGAGAATTGTAAAATGGGATTATTTGATGTCTTTTCAGAAGAGAAACGCGAGATTGCATCTCTGGCGAAAATGGCAGACAAGGTCTTAGCCCTTGAGCCGGAAATGCAGAAGCTATCAGATGAAGAACTAAGAAATAAAACAGATGAATATAGAGAACGATTGAAAAATGGAGAAACAGTGGATGATCTGCTGTACGAAGCCTTTGCGACAGCGCGTGAAGCTGCCTACCGTGTCATCAATGAGAAGCCGTTTAAAGTACAGGTGATGGGTTCTATTGCGATGCATAAAGGGGACATTGCCGAGATGAAGACCGGTG